>JANOXY010000518.1:0-4566 GCA_031418675.1 Pseudomonadota bacterium | reverse complement strand
CACTACTGATATAGAGGACCACACTCATGATCCGGACAATCGCACTGGCAATCCTAATGACACCGCTGACCTTGTTCGCCGACTCGGGTGTCGAAACGACGCCGCTGAGGGAAACGGTCACACCGGTAGTCCAACACGAGATCCCCAATATCCCTGGCAAGAGCGTGATGAGTTTTGTAGTGAACTATGCACCTGGCGCCGCTTCGGTTTCGCACAGTCACGCTGCGTCAGCGTTCATCTATGTTTATGTGCTGTCCGGCGAGATTCGCAGCCAGGTCGACGACGCGCCGGCCAAGATTTACCGTGCGGGGGAGACTTTCTTCGAGGCACCCGGCGCAAAACATCGAGTCAGTGAAAATGCAAGTACGGAACACCCGGCCAGTATCCTCGCGACCTTTGTCGTTGACTCCAGCGATCACGCTCTCACGGTCTCTGAGCAGTAGTGAGTGTGGCTGTATTAGGATCCAACTGACCGAACGAGGTTAGACCGCGCCTCGGCGCTGTCGGTCTGCGCGGCAACGGTGGTGGGATGGACCGCGGCGTAATGCCCAATGGCAGCTGGGGAGCACGGAGCGGGGGTCGCTTTTGGCGCGCGGGACCTGCTACTGCACTTGCCGGGGCGCGCTCTTTCCACGATGACATCTCGCAGTGGCTGTGTTTTGATTATCACTGATGGACAGATTGCAAGGCATCGAGGCATTTGTGCGCGTCGCGCAGACCAGCAGTTACGCCGAAGCTGCGCGCCTGCTCGGCGTTTCCAAGTCGGTCATCAGCACCCGCATTCAACAGCTGGAACTATCTATCGGCACGCCGCTGCTGGTGCGTAACACACGCAACGTCGGCTTGTCGCAAGCCGGCCAGGCATTCTACGAAGAATGTGCGCAGTTGGTCGGCCATGCCACCGAACTCGTTGATCAGATGCGCGACCTGAGCGGCTCCCCGAGTGGGATTTTAAAGGTGCACGCGCTGCCCGGCTTTGTGCTTGGCCACTTTGGCGATCTGGTCGGCCGCTTCCAGGATGACTATCCCGCCATCACGCTGGACCTGGTGGTGAGTGACGCGGTGGTGGACCCGGTGCGGGAAGGGTATGACTGCGTGTTGCAGATCTTCGAACCGGTATCAGACGCCCTGGTGGCGCGCAAGCTCTTCGCATGGCGCGGCGTGTTTTGCGCGGCACCGGCCTATCTGCAGCAGCATGGCGCGCCGAGCGAGCCGCGGGATTTGATGCGCCATCGCCTGGGCCTTTATTCGCGCTACCCTACGCGCGACCGCTGGATATTCCGCAACGGTAAGCATCAGCAAGAACTGCTACTTAGTCCGCGGCTACGCACGAACAGCGTGCATTTGCTGCGCGACTACGCCAGCGCCGGCCACGGCATCGTGTGCATCCCTACGTTTGTGGCGTCGGACGACCTGCTTGCGGGCCGCTTACAGCTGGTACTGCCCGAACACAGTATGCCGACGTTCTGGCTCTCGGCGGTGTTCCCGGCGGCGCAACGTGGCCAGCTCAAACTCAAACTCTTCCTCGAAAGGTTGGCGCCCAGCCCCGGCGACGATCCCCCTTGGGACAAGCCATTGATAGAACGCGGCTTAATCTCGCGATCCACGCAGGTACGGTAGGTGACGGTAGGCTGAGACTTACTAGGCGAGACGTGCGAACAGTCTGTTCGAGCGCCACTGCCTTGTGACTCGCCAATGAGCTTTCTAGCATGTGTGATAGCCGCCCGATGCATCGGGCTCGTCCAGTCGCACGCCGTGGAGCCCACATGAGCACAGCCGCCGCCGCCATTCAACGCCATCACCACATCACCCTGTGCGTTGGCGACGCGCAGGAAGATTACGACTTCCACACCAAGCTACTGTCGCTCAAAAGCGTGAAAAAAACCGCGCTCTATGACGGTACGACGCCCATCTATCACCTTTATTACGGTAACGACCACGGTGACGAAAGCACCCTGGTCACCAGCTTTCCGATGCGCCAATCGGGGCGCAAAGCTCGCTCGGGCACCGGGCAGATCGGCACGCTGGCCCTGTCGGTACCGGTGTCGGGACTGGAGTTCTGGCGTGCGCGTCTGCTTGCTCACGGTTTTGTGCCCAGTATCAGTGAACGGTTCGGCGAGAAAGTGCTTGGCTTCGCTCACCCGTGCGGCATTGGCTATGAATTGATCGGCAGCGCCGACGACACGCGCCTGCCCTATTCAAACGGCGAAGTGCCAGCCGAACTAGGCATACGCGGCACACATACCGTCACGGTTTGTGTGCGCGAACTGGAATCTTCGCAGGAGTTCATGAGCATGGGTTGGAGCGGCCACGAGGTAGCGCGCGACGGCAAGTTTGTGCGTTATGCCTTCGGCGAGGGTGGACCGGGAAAGTTTGTCGACTTCGCGCTGGAGCCAAGCCTGGCGCAGGCCAGCTGGACCTTTGGCGAAGGCGTGGTCCATCACTGTGCCTTTCAGGTGGAAAATTACGATGCGCAGGACGCGGTCAAAGCGCGGCTTGAAGGTCTTGGTTTCACCGACACTTCGGAGCGTAAGGACCGCGGCTATTTTGAATCGATCTATGTGCGCACGCCGGGCGGCGCGATGTTTGAAGCCACGGTTTCCAAGCCCGCCGGCTTCACGATTGACGAGCCGTACGAATCACTGGGCAAGAGCTTCCAGGTACCCCCGGTGTTTGCCGAGCGCAGCGCGGAAATCCTGGCCTTCCTATCACCATTGAAATACTGAGTCGGAGTAGCGGATCTGTCATGGCTGCCGTCTATCAACATCACCAGCACACACCCTTGAGTGTGTTCGGTGCGCCACTGCGCGAAGCCCGCATTGCGGTGCTGCTATTGCACGGTCGCACGCAGACCCCGGCCGACATGTTCGATTGCATCGTGCGCCGCATCGATCTACCGGAAGTGGCCTGGCTTGCACCAAGCGCTTCCGACAACACCTGGTATCCGGCACCCTTCATGCAACCCCGGGAAACCAATCAGCCGCAGCTCGACCACGCGTTGGCACGCGTGGCAGCGCTTAGCGCCGATCTGAGCCGGGATGGATTTGGACTGGATCGCCAGGTGGTAATGGGCTTTTCGCAAGGCGCCTGCCTGAGCTGTGAGTACGTATGGCACAGCCGCCAGCGTCACCGCGCATTGATCGCGCTTACGGGCGGCTTGATCGGTCCGCCTGGCATCCGCTGGGACGGTGCTGAAAGAGACTTCAGCGGCATGCCGGTGTTCCTTTCTGATCGAGACAACGACCCGTGGGTACCAGCGGCACGCGTGCTCGAAACGGCCGCCGCTTTCCGTGTTGCCGGCGCACAGGTCAGTGAGCGCATCACCCCCGGATCGACCCACGAGGTCAGCGAAGAAGAGATCGCCATCGTACGTACGATGTTGCTCGCTGCGATGGTGTGTGCGTAGTGAGGCCCTTCGTTCACAACACACAAAGTAGCCGTATCGTCTTCGGCGCCGGCTCGCTAACGGGGCTGCCGGCTGAGTTGGAGGTCCTTGGGATTTCCAAGGTGCTGGTATTGACTACACCCCAACAAGCGATGCTAGGCGAGCGCGTTGCAGGCCTGCTGGCTGCACAAAGTGTTGGCGTGTTTAGCGGCGCGCTGATGCATGTGCCCATCGAGACGGCAGTAGAAGCGCGCGCCGTCGCCGCACGGCTGGGAGCGGACGGCTGCGTCGCGATCGGCGGCGGCTCGACCTTGGGCCTGGCCAAAGCCATCGCCTTGACCTCCTCGCTGCCGATCATTGCGGTACCAACGACCTATGCGGGATCGGAGGTAACACCTATCTATGGTCTGACCGAGGGCGGCCGGAAAATAACCGGGCGCGATCTGCGCGTGTTGCCCCGCAGTGTGATTTACGACCCCGAACTCACGCTCACGCTGCCGTGCGCGATGAGCATCACCAGTGGCATGAACGCCATCGCCCATGCCGCCGAAGGTCTCTACGCGCACGATGGCAATCCACTCACCGCCCTGATGGCCGAGGCAGCACTGCGCTCATTCGCTGACGCCTTACCGCACATCCAAGTGAACCCGCAGGACATTGCCACGCGCAGCCTGGCGCTGTACGGCGCCTGGCTTGCAGGTACTGTCCTAGGCCAGGTGTCCATGGGCCTTCACCATAAGCTATGTCACACCTTGGGCGGCAGTTTTTCGCTGCCGCACGCCGAGACGCACACCGTCATCCTCCCGCATGCGCTGGCCTACAATGCACCAGCCGCACCACAGGCAATGGCGATCATGGCACGTGCGCTCGACGTTGAATCTGCACCACAAGCGCTGCATGCGCTGGCGCTCCGATTGCACGCACCGACCTCATTACGCGACCTCGGCATGCGCGCAGATGACCTGGATCTTGCCGCTGATCTAGCAGTACAGATGCCCTACCCAAACCCGCGCGCGCTACAACGTGACGCGGTGCGCGACTTGCTGCAGCGCGCATGGCAAGGCTTGCCGCCCGCGTGATCCGCTTACCGCCACAATTGCGTAGCGTGGCAGCGAGCAAGCCTACGTTGTTCGTTAACAAGACAGTGCATTCACCCGATAGTGGCGTCCTGCGCTATGTAG
>JANOXY010000517.1:0-1828 GCA_031418675.1 Pseudomonadota bacterium | reverse complement strand
GATCGATGATCTTCAGATCCGAGTGCATGGCGGCTTTGAGCGTCGTCTGCGCGACCACCTGATGCGCGGGCGCGATGGTGACGGCAAGCAGAGCTGCGGTAGACAACAGCATACGACGCATGGGCGGCTCCAGGACCGGGGACAGAGCCGGAGTGTGCCTTCGGAGGGTGGCATGGTGTCAAGCGCGTGCGACGCCAGCCGATGCCTAATTTTTCACCCCACCAACCGCCCGGCATCCTCGCGAATGCGCGCAACCATCGAGGCAAAGCCATTGGAGCGCTGGGGCGTCAGGTTTTCCGCAAGGCCGAGCGAGGCAAGAATGGCGTGGGCGTCGATGGCCAATGCATCTTTGGCCGTGCTGCCTTGATAGGCGGCCAATAGGATCGCCACGAGCCCGCGCACGAGGTGGCTGTCGCTGTCGCCGTCGAAAGTCATCTTCGTCGACGGCCCGTTGCCATCAAGATGTGTCGCGAGCCAGACCTGTGAAGCGCAGCCACGCACCTTGTTGGCGTCGTTGCGCAATGCTTCGGGATACGCTGGGAGCGCGCGTCCGAGCTCCATCACATAGCGATAGCGATCTTCCCAGCTGTCGAGCAGCTCGAAGTCGGCGCGGATGTCGTCAATGGCGGTCAAGGGGCGGTGTCCGGTATTTCGTGCTGACGGGTATGTGGTGTCTGGCACCCAACCAACACAATGCGGCGTGGTCACTCACGGTTGACGGCGATGCCCTGTCGCGTTAGGCCACGCGCGGCTCGTCGAGAGCCCTGAGCCTTCCGCCGATGGCGGCCGGCTCCCCGCAGGGGAGTCGCCATCGGCAAACTAGGCTTTGCCCTCGTGGCGGAATCGGTAGACGCGGCAGACTCAAAATCTGTTATCTCCGGATGTGTGGGTTCAAGTCCCTCCGAGGGCACCATTGGCTTCAGTCATGCGTGGTTTGAGATTTGATTTCATTAAGGCGCTCACTTCCCGCGCACTCCTTTTTGCGCCCAAATGCAAACGCGGCGAGCGCGAGCAGCACTAAGGCGGCAACAGCAAAAAACCACAAGATGCGATTCTCGGTCGCGCCAAGCGCCTCTCTTACTGCCGCAAGCGCAGTAGCGGAGAGGGCGCCTCCGATTGCGTAGGCTTGATTTGCTTCCTTACCAGTTGTGAGAAGATCCTTCATGTCCCGCTCTGTGAGGGGGTATCCATTCATGCTGCGTTTTCCGGGAGCCACATGAAGCATGCTGTCGGTGCCCTGATTCCGCTTGCGAATTTTCGACGTGCGACCAGGGCTTCCTCCGGAGACAGCCGTGCCCCCAAAGTTTGCCGTACCACCAGCCCCGCTTGATGGCTGATCAGGCATTTCCTGTGACATTCGGCTGAGTTGCGAGCGAGGTGCTGCTATCGATGATCCGTGCGAGCAATTCTGCAAGTGCGCGCGCATCTTGCGTTGGAATGACAACGGCGTGGTGATAGATAGTGTCAACTTCTGGGTTTCCGACAACGTACTCACCGAATGCGATGCGTGTAGTCGAACCAACTGACGTAACAAAAAATCGGTTCGAAAATATTGGTGCAATCTCTCGCCCCGGCACTTCATCAGGGCCGACCGCCTTCGTGGCGCCTGCGCGAGTTTCTGGCATTGTGCTTCTCCAAGGTTGAGTAGATGCTACCCTGGGAGACGGCCTTTTCAATGGCAACGAGTTTAGTATCTGTGGATTTCTTTGATTCCGAACATGACTTGTGTGTCCCGCTCCAGCTCTAAAGCTTGCGAGCAAGCACCCTCAATTCTGCGCCCCTGCCGTCGCCCGTTTGCTCGATGGCGCGAAGCGGCGCAGGTCCTGCG
>JANOXY010000516.1:0-7462 GCA_031418675.1 Pseudomonadota bacterium | reverse complement strand
TTACTCAGCTCGCGGCTGCGGCCGGTCGCGATCCGGTCGAGTTTTATATCGACCGTTTGCTGGCCTCCGAAGGCCGCGAACTGTTCAACCTGTGGATGTTCAGCGGTTACCTCGAAAACCAATGGGCCTATCTGACCATGGAGCATTGTGTGCCCGGTCTCGGTGATGCCGGTGCCCATGTCGGTTATCTGATCGACGCCGATTCACCCACAGGTTGAACAGTTCGCGGCCTTCGGAGGCCAGCAAACGGTCGATATAAAACTCGACCGGATCGCGACCGGCCGCAGCCGCGAGCTGAGTAAGACTCGCTTTGCGATCGAGATCGTAGTCGGGAGCCGCGCCCATGCCTAAAGGATGAACATGAGCCGGATCGTGGCTGAAGCCCGCCTGTTGCGCCTCGGCCAGCAACACCGCGCGCCGTGCCGGCTGACACAAAACCTCATAACGCGCACCAATGTCGGGCAGCTGCATCAGCGCGTTCCACGCCGGGGTGTTGAACAGACTGGCCTGGGCCAGGCCGAACAATCCACCGCTGGGACGGGTGTGGGTGATGGTGGTGATGCGCCGCCCGGCGGCTTGATTGCGACCCAGGAAGTCGCTCCAGAAGCCGACATCACCGTCACCCTTGGCGCGCGCGCCGCCGGAGAAGATCACCTGGCAGCCACGTTCTGCGCCGCGCTCGAAGACACTGAGTTCGGTACCAAATCGTGTGCTGAAGTCCGGCGCCGCTTGGAAGATCGCGCCACGCCCGCCGGCCTCGACCACCGCTTGCTGAATGGCTTCGATCTCCCGTAGTGAGGCATAGGTACCCGGCGTACGTCGGCCATCGGGCACTTTGTGGCCGAGAAAACGCGAGGTCGAAAAGCCGACCGCGCCTTCGCTGACCGACTGCCGCACCATCGCCACGATATGCGCCAGTTGTGCATCATCGGCCTGCACACCTTCGTCCATGCTGCGATCACCCATGGCCTCAAAACGAATGGCGGAATGGCCGGCGAGGCCAACCATATTCAAAGTGGGTTTGAGTGCTTGCATGGCTTCGAGATAACCACCGTAGCTGGTCCAGCTCCAGGGCAGACCATCCATGATGGCGTCGGCCGAAATATCTTCGACCGCTTGCATGAGTTCAGCCAGATAACGCCGATTGGCGGGACTGACCGGGGCAAAAGTCACACCACAATTGCCGATCAGAGCCGTGGTCACACCGTGGTAAGTGCTGGAGCGCACTTCCGGATCCCAGCCGATCTGGGCATCGAGGTGGGTATGCAGATCAACAAACCCGGGGGTGACAAGTTTGTCGGTCGCGTCGATGGTGGTGGCCGCCATCGCACCCGAGAGGTCGCCGATGCGGGTGATACGTCCCTGGTCGATGGCAATGTCGGCGCGCTGCGCTGGCGCGCCGCTGCCATCGAGGAGGGTGCCGCCGATGATGAGGGTGTCGTGATTCATGGGGAGGCCTCGATGGTGCTAAAGGAGTTGATGATCGACGCTAGGGGCGTAGGGCTTGTGCGTCAAGCTGCAGGGCCCCTCAGCCATCAGCCAGCGTGCCCTGTTTCCACGGCGGCAGACTGCGGTAAGCGATGTGCTTTTTGTCCAGACGTTGTTGGCCAAGGCCAAAATGTCGCTCGCGCAAAGTCTCGCCTTCATAGCCCAAGGGCATACGCCCACGCCGTTGCAGTTCCGGCACCACCAGGTCAGCGAACTCGGCAAAACCATGGGGCTGGGTCACGGGCACCAGATTAAACCCGTCACAGTCGCTTTCATCCATCCACTGTTCGAGTGCGTCGGCGACGGTTTGCGGGCTGCCGACGATCTTGGGCATCAAACTACCGGTGGCGAGATAGTCGGCGATTTCATCCAGCGACCATTGGCGCGCGGGATCGATCAGCGTAAAACTCGCCAACAGACTTTGAATGGCATCGGTTTTCATGTCTTTTAAAGCCTTGCCCGATTCGAGCTTGGCCAGATCAATGCCGACCCAGCCGCAGTACAGCGCGAGGGATCCTTCCGCACTGCCGTACTGACGACAGGTTTCCAGTTTCATGTGGGCTTCAGCGTCGGTGGGCGCCACGATGACGGTAATGCCAGGAAAATATTTGACGTCCTCGCGGCGCCGGCCTTCGGCCTGCAAGGCTTTGTCCAAGCGCTCGATAGCGGCACGGCAAGCGGGGATGGTCGGGTCCATGGCGAAGATAGCTTCGGCATGGCGCGCGGCAAAGCGCAAACCACGGCCCGAAGCACCGGCCTGATACAACACCGGTGTGCGTTGGCGTGAGGGTTCGCACATATGCGGCCCCGGCACATCGAAATACCGCCCTTTAAAATTGATCTCGTGCACCTTGGCTGGATCGATGAGCGTATCGTGCTCACGATCACGCACCATCGCGTCTTCTTCCCAGGAGTGCTCCCACAGCTGATAACAGACGTCCATGTATTCTTCCGCGCGGTCATAACGCTCGTCATGGGACATCATCTCGCCCAAACCAAAATTGGCATTGGCATCGGCCAGATAGGAGGTGACGATATTCCAGGCCACGCGCCCATCGGTCAGATGATCGAGGGTCGAGAACAACTTGGCGGTGTGATAAGGCGGGTAATAACTGGTGCTATAGGTCGTGGCGAACCCAAGGTGACGGGTGGCCGCTGCCATGGCGGAAATCACCAGGGATGGATCGTTACTCGGAAATTGTGTGCCGTGGCGCACGGCTGCTTCACGCGAGCCACGATAAACGCTGTAGGTGCCATGCACATCGGCGAGGAACAGGGTATCGAACAAGCCCGCTTCGAGTATGCGTGCCAGCTCCACCCAATAATGCACGTTGCGATAACCGTCTAAAGGCCGATCGAGCGGATGTTTCCACTGGCCGATTGAATGATGCCCGATACAGCATTGGGTGAAGGCATTCATATGGATCTGCTTCTTCATCGCTCCCCTCTTTTTTCCTCACCACGCCGTATCCTTCAAGCGGGCGCCACTTTGTCCTGGGTCTTGGTCTCGAAGTCGCTCGCTTCATGACGCTCATGCAACTGACTGTCCGGTTCACCCCAGGTTCGATTGACCATGCGTCCCCGTTGCACCGCCGGTCGTGCGGCGATGACATCGGTCCAACGCTGCACGTGTTTATATTCTTGTACCTGCAGAAACTCACCGGCCTCGTAGAGCAGGCCTTTGGCGAGTGCGCCGTACCAGGGCCAGATCGCCATGTCAGCAATCGAATAATCAGCACCGGTCATGAATTCGTTGTCCGCCAGATGACGATCGAGCACATCGAGTTGGCGTTTCACTTCCATCGCAAAGCGGTCGATGGCGTATTCAATCTTGCTTGGCGCATAGGCATAAAAATGGCCGAAGCCACCGCCCAGATAGGGCGCGCTGCCCATTTGCCAGAACAACCAAGACAGGCAGGCGGCGCGCGCCTCACCGTGCTTGGGCATGAACGCATCGAACTTCTCCGCCAGGTGCATGAGAATCGCGGCTGATTCGAATACACGAACGGGCTTGGCACCGCTATGGTCGACCAGGGCGGGAATTTTGGAGTTGGGATTGGCGGCGACAAAACCGCTGCCAAACTGCGCGCCGGTATTGATCGGGATCAACCAGGCATCGTATTCAGCGCCACCGTGACCCAGGGCCAGGAGCTCTTCCAGCATCACGGTGACCTTGACGCCATTGGGTGTCGCCAGGGAATACAACTGCAAAGGATGACGGCCGACCGGTAAGTCCTGCTCTTGGGTGGCGCCGGCGATGGGCCGATTGATGTTGGCGAATTGTCCGCCATTGGCTTTGTTCCAGGTCCAGATCTTGGGTGGGGTATAAGGCGCAATATCGGTCATCGAATCAGTGCTCCGTGTAACGATTGAACAGCAGTGATGGGAGGTGCACCTCAGGCGTCCGCGGGATGCCGGTGGCGCGAGGCCCTCGATTATCATCCACACCACGGCGCGCGCCTACAGGCGCAGAAGCTGCGCCCCGCTAGCGGGGCGCCACTCGCAATAGCAGCGCTGACCATGGTCTCAAGTTCACCCCCCCACTTGCCGCTAGCACCAGGCAGTCGCGACGAACATTGTCCCGCGCGCACCTCAATTGCCCTGTCAACCCCGACGTGACCTTCACCGTGCGGGCCCCCGACAGTTGTCGTCCGCGGTGCTGTCGCGAATCAGACGCAGGAGCCAGCCTTGTCATCATCTTCCAAGCCAGCCGCAGTGGAGACCGCACGGCTTGCCCGTCTGCGTACACTGAACATCCTGGACTCTGATCCCGAACCGCTCTTTGACTGCCTCGCCAAAGCGGCGGCCCAAATCTGCGACACGCCAATCGCACTGGTCAGCCTGGTGGATGAACAACGGCAATGGTTCAAGGCCAATGTCGGCCTGGGCGGTGTCAGCGAAACGCACCGCGACGTGGCTTTTTGCGCCCACGCGATCCTGAGTGATGAGGTAATGCTGGTAGAAGATGCCGCCTCGGATCCACGCTTTGCACACAACCCCCTGGTGATCTCCGGGCCCGCTATCCGCTTTTATGCGGGGGCGCCTATCACCCTTTCCGACGGACTGCGCATGGGCACCCTGTGTGTCATTGATCGCAAAGCCCACCACCTCAGTGCAGAACAACGCGTGTTACTGCGGCACCTGGCGAGCGCCGCCGCTGCGGCACTTGAAATGCGCGAACGCAGCTTGCAGGCGCTCGATAACGTATTGAGCGCCCAGGCCCGCATCGAGCAGCTTTACCAAACGAGCCCCGCCATGCTGCACGCGGTCGATAACAATTTTCGTATCTTCGCCGTCAGCGATGCCTGGCTTGCCAAACTGGGCTATCTTCGCTGCGAGGTCATAGGCCGCTCTTCCCTGGACTTTCTAAGTCGAGAATCCCTGGCCTACGCCCATGCCGTGGTGTTACCAGCGTTCGAACTTCACGGTCGATGTGAAGACATCGAATACGTGATGGTTTGTAAAGACGGTACCCCGATCGACGTCGCATGGTCATCCACACTGGAACGTGATGCCAGTGGTGAGCCGCAGGGTATTGTGACCGTGATTCAGGACATCACTGCGCGCAAACGCGCTGATCAGCGCTTGCTGGAGAGTCGCGACCGCTTGAGCCGCATCATCGAAGCAACCAATGCCGGCACCTGGGAGTGGGATCTGCTGAGCGGCGCAACGCGCTACAACGAGCGTTGGGCACAGATGCTTGGCTATGAGTTGTCGGAACTGGAACCGACTTCAGTCGAGACCTGGATGGCGCTCATCCACCCCGATGACATACCGGATTCACAAGCGCGTTGTGACCGCCACCTCAATGGTGAGCTCGATTATTACGACTGTGAATTCCGCATGCGTCATAAGAACGGCAACTGGATCTGGATCCGTTCACGGGCGCGCATTTCAGAGCGAGATGCACAGGGTCGCCCGCTCGTGCTGGCCGGCACCCACACCGATATCACCGCGCGCAAGTTGGCCGAATTTGCCTTACTTGTCAGCAAACAGGCGCTGGAGCGCACCGGCCGTATTGCCAGCGTTGGCGGTTGGGAACTCGATCTTGAGCATGACATCCTGCTGCTCGCAGACCAGACCTGCACGATCCTCGCCATCGAGCCCGGCGTACCGATCAGCTTGCAGGAAGCGCTAGCGTTTTTTCCTGCCACCGCGCGTGAAACCATCACCCAAGCCATCGAGGCAAGCAGCAGCCAAGGCACGGCCTTCGATATCGAAGTGCCGCTGACCAATGCAGTCGGCCAGCACCTGTGGGCCCGTATCACCGGTGAAGCCGACCACGCCCACAACCCACCACAACGCTTGTTCGGTGCGTTCAAGGACGATACCCGCGACCGGGTCGCTGAACTGGCGCTGGCCGAGAGCCGCGAACTCCTGCAGGTCACCTTGGAATCCATCGGCGACGCCGTGATTACCACCGATCTCGAGGGCGCCATTACCTGGTTAAACCCGGTTGCCGAACGCCTGACGGGTTGGCTGAACACAGAAGCCCAAGGCCTAGCGCTGGCCAATGTTTTTAACATCGTCAACGAAGAAACCCGCCAGGCCGCCGAGAATCCCGTTATCCGCTGTCTGCTCGAAGGGAAAATCACCGGATTGGCGAGCCAGACCGTTCTAATCTCACGCCATGGAGCCGAGTATGGCATTGAGGATTCGGCCTCGCCGATCCGCGGTCGCGAGGGCCAGGCGCTCGGTGCGGTGCTGGTCTTTCACGATGTTACCGAGCAACGCCGCCTCAGCCGCGAGATGAGCTATCGCGCGACCCACGATCCGCTGACCGGCCTGAGCAATCGTGCTGAGTTTGAATTGCGACTCAAACGCGTACTTGGCCGCGCCCATGAAGACGGCAGCATGAATGCGCTGATGTATATCGACCTTGATCAGTTCAAGATCGTCAACGACTCCTGCGGCCATGCGGTCGGTGATCAGCTGCTTAAACAGATCAGTACCCTGCTCAATGTCTGTGTACGTAAACGTGACACCCTGGCGCGGCTGGGTGGCGATGAGTTTGGTGTCATCCTTGAGCACTGTTCGGTGGACCAGGCCGAGCGCGTGGCACAACAGATCTGCGATGCCATGGATGATTTCCGTTTTTTCCACGATGGCAAACGTTATCGCGTGGGCACCAGCATCGGCCTGGTGCCGGTGAATCGTGACTGGCCGACTCCCGCTTCAGTGATGCAAGCCGCCGATACCGGCTGTTACGCCGCAAAAGAAGCCGGTCGCAATCGCGTCCATGTATGGCGCGATGAAGATCAGGCCATGCTCGCCCGCCAGGGCGAAATGCAATGGACCAACCGCATCGAACTGGCTTTGGACGAAGATCGTTTTGAGCTCTATGTTCAACGCGTGGTGCCGCTCAAGCGCCTGGACGGCGGTCTGCATTGCGAGATCCTGCTGCGCATGCGCGACACCGATGGCACGATCATCCTGCCCGGTGCCTTCCTGCCGGCGGCTGAACGCTATCATCTGGCCTCACGCGTCGACCGTCACGTGGTGCGCAAGGTATTCGAATGGCTGACTGCCTTGAATGGCGCCGGCGACACCATCAACACGGTCACGGTCAACCTTTCGGGGCAATCCATCGGTGACCGTGCCTTTCACCGCTTTGTCGCCGACATGGTGGCGCGCGCGCAGTTCAAGGTCGACAAACTCTGTTTTGAGATCACCGAAACAGCGGTGGTCACCCACCTCGACGACGCGCGTACGTTCATCATGGAAATGCGCGACCTCGGCGTGCGCATGGCGCTCGATGATTTTGGTGCGGGTGCTTCGTCGTTCGGTTATCTCAAAGCCCTGCCCGTCAATTATTTGAAGATCGACGGTCAATTTGTGCGCGACCTGACAACCGATGCCCTGGACCTGGCGGCAGTGCGCTGTTTTGTCGAGGTGGCCAAGGTGGTCGGCATCGAAACCGTTGACGAGTTCGTTGAAACCGACGAGGTGCTGGCCGCCCTACGGGAGATGGGCG
>JANOXY010000515.1:0-3373 GCA_031418675.1 Pseudomonadota bacterium | reverse complement strand
CCAAATTTGGCAGCAGAAGAAGAAAGAATCCAAGCAAAGCCTGCGACATACGAAGTCCCCCGATTTCCGGTCTTTTTATTTTTGGCTCTCTGCGGTCTTGAAATTGGACCGGCGTTCGCTACGAGGCTGTCGCCCGCGACGCCAGTGCGTCTCGCCGGTCAGGTCACACACGAACTCGCGAAAGCATCACAAAATTTGCTCGGACAGAATACACCAGTGCAGCGGGAATCTGCCCAGTTTTAGTGCGTGCCGGAGGCCTAGTTAGTTTCGGATGATTTTCGCCGCGTCCTGCTCCCCGCAGCAGCAGTCACATCAATCAACGATTTCGGTCAGCTGCCCGCTATTGGGGCGCGCCAGCGTTACTGGTGCGGACCAAGCTTAGAGTGCTTCCGTACCCACCTCACCGGTACGAATGCGTACTACCTCAAGCAGTTCGGTTACGAAAATCTTTCCGTCACCAATCTTGCCGGTGCCCGTTGCCTTTTTGATTGCTTCGATGACCGCATCGACCTGCTCGTCGGATACGGCCACTTCCAGTTTGGATTTAGGTAGGAAATCAACGACATATTCGGCACCACGGTAGAGCTCCGTGTGGCCCTTCTGACGTCCGAAGCCCTTGACTTCGGTCACAGTCAATCCTTGGATTCCGATTTCCGACAATGCTTCGCGGGCGTCATCTAGTTTAAAAGGTTTGATAATCGCAGTAACCAGTTTCATTGAAGCATTCCCCATCGCCATGAAGGTGGCCGGAGCCTGCGGCCGGTGTGCGGCCGCAGGTCGGACCAATTGTTTCTAACTCATACAAGCAATGCGCTTACAAACGGCGTCCGCGAATCTACCAGAGGCTCGATACAGCGAATACAACACCGTTACATATGCCGTCTTCGTTGCCAGTGAGCTCACCGCAACCCTTATCAGAATCGTTCCACGACAGGTTGAAGCTCAGTTTACCGAGCGATTTGCTGAGCCCCACTGAGTAATGCACATACTCGTATCCGTCGAGGGCGGGCGCACCGCTATATTGGTCGCCTTCAACCGTCAGGTAGCCTAGTGTCACCGCTATGCCGATGTCATAGGGGGCCGTCACGCCAACTGTGCCAAAACCGTAGACGCTGGTACCGTCTTCCCCGAAGTAATCAGGCGAGACGTAAACGCCGCCCTTCACCGTTGGGTTCATGGGTGCCTCTTTGAAGGCATAGCTGGCCTTGAAATAGGCTTCCTGGTAATCGTATTCAGCGCCTCCAGAGGTCACTAATCCGGTGTTGCGATCGAAGAGTTTGGAGTCTTCGTTGTTGCCCGGGAAGGTGTAAATGATGCCACCGACGTCCCAACCGATACCGTTGGGCAGGGTGCCGGCAAAACCACCGTAGATATCGAGTTCCATCGAGGCGCGGTTATTGACAGCCTTACTCGCGGCGTTAATGGGATTGAGTTCCACATTGGAAGCCCAAACTCCGGCGTATAAACCGACAGGCTTGTACTGCCAATCAATGCCACCCTGGATTGCAGGGCCATCGCCAGAACGACTGATGCCGCGGAACATGTAGTCTGTAGCCAATGTGACATTGGCCGAGAACACATGGGGCGATTCTGCTTCGCCCGCCGCGATGGCACCCATCGACACACTTGCAAGCGCGACCGTCGCACCAAAAACACTCAGTTTACGCATCACTTTTCGTTTCCTCCGGAAATTCAGATATTGATCGCCCGTAGTTTAGCTCATTCCGCTTCACCAGTGAGTGTTTGACATGCAGATGCACCATGTATGCCATAGAACAAATAATTATTTAAAATTTGATAGTTACATGATTCTTATAAACAATAGCCTTAGCTGACCGGGTTGATATCGCCACTTCTCCGCACCGTTACCAAGCGGATTTATCGGATTCGACTCAATACGGGGCGCAAATCGCGGTGGCACTGCGGCTTTCCAAGCCTTAACCTCGGCGACTCAATTGGGAAAACAGCCATGATCGACCTGAAAACCGTTGAAGCCATCACTGAGCGTATTGGCGCGCTCCTTCCGGCAGACCTGAATGGGCTGCGCGGCGAGTTCAAAACCAACGTCAAGGCGCTGCTGGAGGCCAGCCTTACACGCATGGATTTGGTTACCCTAGAAGAATTTGACGCCCAAAGCACGTTGTTGCGACGCACTCGCGAAAAGCTCGATCGGCTCGAAAAACAGCTTTCCGAGCTCGAGGGCCTGACCCCGCCGGCTTAAGTTCGACGCCGGAAAAATGCTTCGACGCGTCCTGTCTCGTTTAGCTAAACTACGCCAGGACCGACCATTTTCCACAGCCTCGCAGGAAGCGGGGCCAGATTTGCAGGGAACGCATGTCACTCGCCATCGCTCTTAGTCGTAGCCAGGACGGCATGGACGCCCTAGGCATCTGCGTCGAAACCCATCTGTCCAACGGTTTACCGTCCTTCACCATCGTCGGGCTGCCCGAAACCGCGGTGCGCGAGAGCCGCGAACGGGTTCGCTCAGCTTTGATCAACTCAGGCTTCGAGTTTCCGCAGCGGCGCATCACCGTAAACCTCGCGCCTGGCGGCATCCCTAAAGAAGGTACACGCTTCGATCTTGCCATCGCCATCGCCATCCTCGCCGCCTCTCACCAAATTCCAATGCAGGCGTTGGCAGATTCGGAATTTGTTGCCGAACTGGCCCTGGACGGTGGGCTGCGGGCGGTCGGCATGACCTTGGCGGCTGCTCTCGCCGCACGGAGCAACAAACGCGCCCTGTTCGTTGCCGACGCCGATGGGGACGAAGCTGCGCTCATCGCCAACGCTGAAATATTCGCCGTAAGGACGTTGCGGGATGTTTGTCTGCACCTGCAGGGCCAGACACGTCTAATGGCGCGCTCCGCACCTCAGTGTGGCATCGAGCCGGCTAAGCTGCCGGACCTGGCGGACGTCGTTGGGCAGGCCCGCGCCCGGCGCGCCCTGGAAATTTCGGCTTGCGGTGGCCATAACCTCCTGCTGATCGGTCCGCCGGGTACTGGTAAAACCATGCTTGCAACTCGCCTACCGGGCTTGCTGCCGCCCCTCAGCGAAGAACAGGCACTGACTGTGGCCGCCATCCATTCGGTGGCCGGCCAACCCTCGCGCCTCGACGACTGGCGCTCCCCGCCCTATCGCGCCCCACACCATTCGGCCTCTGCAGTTGCGCTGGTTGGCGGTGGTCGGGCACCGCGGCCTGGTGAAATTTCGTTGGCCCATCTGGGCGTACTTTTTTTGGACGAACTACCAGAGTTCGAGCGGCGCGCGCTGGAGGCGCTGCGCGAGCCTTTGGAATCGGGTCACATCACCGTCGCGCGGGCCGCGCGGGCGGTACGCTACCCGGCCAGTTTTCTGCTGGTCGCGGCGATGAACC
>JANOXY010000514.1:0-4059 GCA_031418675.1 Pseudomonadota bacterium | reverse complement strand
GTCAATGGTCGCGACGGTATGCATGTCTTTATCACCACGACCGGAGAGATTGACCACGATGAACTGATCGCGTTGCATGTTGCGCGCAAGTTTACCGGCATAAGCCAGTGCGTGACTCGATTCCAACGCGGGGATAATGCCTTCGATGCGCGTCAGGTGGCGAAATGCGGCCAACGCCTCCAGATCGGTGACCGTCTCATACTGTGCGCGGCCGCTGTCCTTCAGCCAAGCATGTTCGGGCCCGACACCGGGATAATCGAGACCGGCAGAAATCGAATGGGTCTCCTGTATCTGTCCGCACTCGTCCTGCATGAGGTAGGTGCGATTGCCGTGCAGTACGCCTGGACTACCCGCCGATAACGGCGCCGAATGACGTCCTGTTGCAACGCCATCGCCACCGGCTTCGACGCCGATCAAGCGCACATCTGGGTCGTTAATAAACGGATAGAACAGGCCGATGGCATTTGATCCCCCACCCACACAGGCAACCAATGCGTCGGGCAGTCGGCCTTCACGTGTCAGGCATTGCGCGCGCGCCTCACGACCAATGATGGCCTGAAAGTCGCGCACCATGGCTGGATAGGGATGGGGTCCCGCCACGGTACCGATAATGTAGAAAGTGTCGTCAACATTGCTTACCCAGTCGCGCATCGCTTCATTCAGCGCATCCTTCAGGGTGCGCGAACCGGACGAGACACCAACCACTTCCGCGCCCAGCATTTTCATGCGGAAGACATTCATCGACTGCCGCTTGATGTCGTCAACGCCCATGTATACGCAGCAGCGCATACCCAATCGTGCAGCCACTGTGGCGGTCGCCACACCGTGTTGACCGGCACCGGTTTCGGCAATCACCCGCATCTTGCCCATGCGTTGAGCAAGCAAGGCCTGGCCAACCGTGTTGTTGACCTTATGCGCGCCAGTGTGATTTAGATCTTCGCGTTTAAGATAGATACGAGCCCCACCTAGCTCTTGCGACCAGCGTTTGGCGTAATAAAGCGGCGACGGACGGCCGACGAAGTGCGCGAGATCATCATCCAACTCGGCGAGGAACTCCACGTCACCGAGATAGCGGTGATAGGCGGCTTCCAGTTCCGCCAACGGTCCCATAAGAGTCTCGGGGACAAATCGACCACCATAGGGTCCGAAGTGGCCATTGTTATCGGGCACTGCGGTTTCCTGGCCAATGCCAGCCAAAGCGGAAGTCACGCCTTTAGCATTCAACGCGTTTTACCTCGGCCACAAAATCATGCATTTTCTGGTAATCCTTAATTCCCTTAGTGGCCTCGATGCCACCGCTTACATCAACCGCGTAGGGCTTGGTAACGCGAATCGCCTCACCTACGTTGTCCGGTGTCAGACCACCGGCAAGAATGATCGGGCGGCGACTGAGCTGCGGAAGCAGGCGCCAATCAAAGGCCTTGCCGCTGCCGCCATACAATTTTTCATCGAAACTATCGAACAACCACGCGCTGGCAGCGCCGTATCGCGCGCATTCGGTCGCGGTATCGATTCCCGCGCGGACGCGGAAAGCCTTAATCCACGGCCGCGGTGAGCGAGCGCATTCGGTGGGCGTCTCGTCGCCATGGTACTGCACGACGTCGAGCCCGACGGCGCGACTCACAGCATCGACCTCGGCAGCGGGCGCATTGACGAACAGACCGACCTTGCACAAAAACGGCGGCAATCGACGAGCAATGTCGACCGCTTGCGCGACCGCGATACAACGAGGGCTCGGTGCATAGAATACAAATCCAATCGCATCGGCGCCCAAGCTCACCGCCGCGTTCGCATCCTCGGCGCGGGTAATCCCGCAAAACTTGATCTTCACGGGCATGCGCGCGGTATCCAAACATCGACCTGCAACTACGGTCGCGATTATCCCATCTGGATACGCTGACAACTAGCCGCCCGGTTCAATCAAAAGTCGGTCCGGCGTAACCAGCTAGTACAGGGCTGATACGGGACGGTGCTGGCAGTCGGTATTCCTCGGGATAGCGCACTCCCGTCAGATATAGTCCGTCAGGCGGCGCCGTCACGCCCGCAAGACGTCGATCCCGCGCCGCCAGTACCTCACCGGCCCACGCGGCCGGCCGCTTACCGCGACCGATCTCGAGTAGCGTGCCGACGAGGTTCCTAACCATATGCTGCAAAAAGGCGTTGGCCTCTACCCTAAACACAAGACAAGCTTCGACCGTCACGACATCGAGGCGATAGAGAGTTCGAATCGGATGCTTGGCTTGACAGCCCTGCGCACGGAAAGACGTGAAATCGTGTTCGCCTAGCAGACAGCGACTTGCTTCGACCATGGCTTCCACGTTGAGTGGTCGGCACTCCCAGCTAAGCTTGCCATGCCATAAGCTAGGGCGCGTTCGTCGGTGGCTCAGCAAATAGTCGTAACTGCGCGCACGGGCAGAAAACCGCGCGTGGAAATTGTCTGGGACCGGCAATGCCCATATGACGGAAACGTCGCGGGGTAAATTGGCATTTGCACCAAGAATCCAGGCACGTGCGCTGCGTTGCGCCTGGGTTTCGAAGTGAATAACCTGGTAAGTGGCGTGGACGCCGGCATCGGTACGTCCAGCGCAATGCACGCTGATCGGATGCGCCGCTACTCGAGTAAGGGCAGCTTCGACTAAAGGTTGGATTGCACGAACACCACTCGGCTGGCTCTGCCAGCCGCTGAAGTCTGAACCGTCGTACTCGATACCGAGAGCAATGCGCATCGGCGTCGCGATACAGATCCCGCTTCGGCCTGCGGCCGAGGTGATTTCTCAGGCCTTCAACCGTCCTAACAACGCCTTTGCTTCACTTTGTTGAGCGGGCGTGCCTTCGGTCGCCACTTCGTCGAGTATCGAGCGCGCGCCATCGGAATCTCCCAGCTCAATATAGGCTTTCGCCAGATTGAGCTTGGTATCGGCTTCGTCCGCTGCGCTCTGCCGCTCGATAGTGTGATCGACTGGCATGACAATGGTTTGCGAAGCACCAAGATCGAGCATATCGTCGCTTTCGATATCGAGCGAGTCCAGAGCAATCGTTTCAAGGTGGGCTGCGTCGCCGTCTCCGCCTAGCGCACCGTCAAGTTCCAATGTGAGATCGTCCAAGGAAGCCGTGTCGCTACCGCGGCCTGGTGGGCGGCTGGCTCGGGATGCAATGGCCGTAGCCATATCGAGGGTCTCGTCACCCGCGATTGAATCGAGTTCCGTGGTGTCGTCGAGTGCAAAGTCAAGATCGCCGTCGATCTCAAGCTCACTTTCGCCGTCCAGCGCGATAGCTTCCAGTTCCTCGCCCTGCAGGGACAACTCGCCATCAAACGGTTTGTTCGAACCCATCGTGATCTCAAGATCACCATCGGCGTCTTCGGACTCGCTGATATCGAACGCACCGCTGAGCTCGTCGTCACTGGCACCAATGTCGAAATCGAGGGCGGATTCGGCACCGGCTGTGAGATCAAGATCGAGCCCGGTGGCCTGAACCAGCTGCGGCAGCTCCATCTCCACCGTTGGGTGTTCTTCGATATCCAGGCCGCCGATGTCAAACTCGAGCTCATCGTCCGACGCGACGGCGAGATTACCGCCGGTTATGTCGAGGATGTCATCGTCGGCGTCAGGTTTGTTAAAGACCGGTGCGACCGTATCGCTGATGTCAAAAGACGCTGTCGTGACGTTGCTGGTGGTCGCAACCGGTTCTGCCACGGATTCAATATCCGCGCTGGAAGTTCCGGATGACAGGCCTGACGCAGTGACATTGAGCAGATCGAGATCATCAACCGTCGACACGTCACCGGTCTTGGAAACGTCGAGCAGGTCGCTGCCACCGCCGCTTAAATCGAGGAAATCGCCGCTCGCGGTGGTGTCGTGATCACCGCCGCCAGTAATGTCGAGTAGTTCGTTACCCTCGTCTGCGCCCTCGGTGAGATCGAAGACGCCGCTTGCGCCGATTTCAAATGGTGTCTCGTCTTTGTTTGCGGTGAGATCCAGTACGCTACCCATGTCGCCGGTTTCAGCCAATTCGGCGGTCGAGGTTAGATCGAGAATTTCACCGTTGCTGGCGCCGTCC
>JANOXY010000513.1:0-2211 GCA_031418675.1 Pseudomonadota bacterium | reverse complement strand
GCCCATATTTCGAGCATCGCCAGCTCAAGTTGGGGCAGGTCAAGTGCTTTGATTTCTAGGAAGGAAGTAGTCATTAACCGTGTCGACTTTAAGGTGATAACAGGGGCTCGCGAGCCGCCCGGATTATAGCCGAAGCCGTTAGCCACGCGGGGTCTGGTGGTGCGTACTCCACACTATGCGCCGTGGAGATTGTGCTATCGTTCAGCGGCCTTGGCGCGTATCACGTGCGAGGCCCGTCCCGATGACGAATCAGCACGAGGATCGCCCGTGAGCTCAGACCAAGTTCTCGAATTTCTTCAATTCGTCGAAGGCCAGAAAAATCAATCAGCCAGCCAGCTGCTGGATAAAGTCTTGCGTAAGAGCCGCCTCATGACCGGCGCTGAGGCGGGCACTATCTTCATTTCCCGTGCCCGCGGTCGCAGTCGCTGGCTGGAGCCCGCCAGCATTCAGAATGATGCCGTCAAGGTCAAAGGTGCCGACTTCATCGTGCCCATCGGCCCCGGCACCATAGCCGGCTATGTCGCCCTGAGGGGCCGCACCGTGCTGATCGATAATGTTTACGACATTCCTGCCCGCAGCCCCTACAAATTCGACCCCAAGTTCGAGCGCAAGAACTACAAGACCCATTCGATGTTCTGTTTTCCGCTGCGTAACCTGCAAAACGACGTGATCGGTGTGGTGCAACTCATCAACCGCCGCAGCGGCAAGAGCAGAAAGCTGACCTCATTTCCCAGTGACGTTGAGCAGCTGGTAGCGCCGATCGCGCGGGTAGTCGGCCACTCCATCGAACGCGCCGAAATGCTGGATCAGATCCGCGCTAAAAACAAAACGCTCAGCACGCGCAACCGGCAGCTCGCCGAACAACGTACCCGCATCGCTGCCCTGCAGGAAGAAACCGAGGCCGCTTTCAAAGTTTCAGTCACGTTGCTGGCCCGTGCGGCAGAAATTCATGACGAAGAAACGGGCAATCACATCATTCGCGTCAATGAGTACAGCTATGCCATCGCCAAACGCTTGGGGCTGGACAACGACTGGTGTGACGAACTGCGCTACAGCGCGCAGTTGCACGATGTAGGAAAAATGAGCGTCGATGCAGCGGTACTGAAGAAAAAAGGCCCGCTGACACTCGAGGAGCGCGAAGAGATGAATCGCCATACCGAATATGGTTATCAAATCCTGAGCGCTTCGCCGCGTCTCAGCCTGGGCGCCGAAATAGCGCTCTTTCACCACGAAAAATGGGATGGCACTGGCTATCCAAACCGGATTGCTGGCGAAAAGATCCCGATGTCGGCACGCATCGTGCAGCTGGCCGATATCTACGACGCACTCCGTTCCGAGCGGCCCTACAAGCCGTCCTTCTCCCACGCCCAGGCGGTCAGCATCTTGACCAAGGGCGATGAGCGCATTGATCCCCACGGCCACTTCGATCCCACCTTGGTACAGCTGTTCAACGACTACCATGTGGAATTCGACCACATCTGGACCTCGTTGCAGGATTGAGCGCTGCGGGCTCGCGGCGCTGTTTCGCAGCGCCGCGTAAGTCCCGCAGTTGCCTACTAGACGGGGGCTGTCCGAATAAATTCGGATCTACGGTGCCATCGTCAGGAACGACGAAATACGCTATTCAGCCGCCAGCCGCGACCATCGCTGCCACTGCGTACTGACGGATCTGCTGCACCATTGCGTGCAGGCCGTTGCTGCGAGTGGGTGATAGATGGTCAGCCAGCTGGATTTCCTTCAGGAAATCAGGTGGGGTAGCGAGGATGTCAGCGGGGCGCCGGTCAGAATAAACCTGCAGCAGCAGTTCGATCAGGCCGGCGACGATGGTCGAATCGCTGGTTGCAGCGTAATGCAGGCGATCGCCACGTTGTTCGGTCACAATCCACACCTGTGACTGACAGCCGTGCAACTTGTATTTGTCGATCTTCCACTCGTCGGGAAAGGGCGGCGCCTGGCGCCCGAGATCGATGATGTACTGATAGCGATCCGTCCAATCCTCTAACACCTTGAAGGTATCGATGATGTCGGCTTGCGCGGCCAGGATCTCCGATGCGGGGGTCAGGTTGCCGGTGGGTGGCGCTGCGCTCATCCGCGCCGCCATTGGCTGCCGTTGGCACCATCCATGATCTGGATGCCTAGCGCCTCCAACTGATCGCGCACCTCGTCGGCTCGCTTCCAATCCTTTGCCGCGCGCGCGGCCACCCGCTCGGC
>JANOXY010000512.1:0-3885 GCA_031418675.1 Pseudomonadota bacterium | reverse complement strand
CGGCGGGTCTTCGTAGCCGCGATAAACGTCGGCCACGTCACCGACACGGAAGGTGCGCCCGGCGTACTGGATGGGCAGATTGCGTACGTCTTCGACCTTGTTCAGCCCGCCGCTGATACGCACAAAAATTTTGTCGGTGGTGGTGTCGAGTGAGCCGCCATTCACCACCTCATTCTGGGCTGCAATCGTATCGGCGATCAGGCGCGGTGGGATGCCGAGTTTGGCGCGCCGACTATTACTGATGTCGATATAAATACGCTCTTCCTGCAAACCGAGGAATTGCACCTTGGCCACATCAGGAATACGCAGCAGTCGATCACGAATGCGCTCGGCGTAGTCTTTCAGTTCGGCGTAGGAGAAGTCCTTGCCTTGCAATGCATAGATATTGCCGAAGGTATCGGCAAACTCATCATTGAAGGAGGGCCCAACGATGCCGCGGGGCAAGGTATGGCGAATGTCGCCGATCTTCTTGCGCACCTGATAGTAGTTCTCGGGCATGGTGCGCGCTGGCAAGTCTTCGCGAAAGACCACGAAGATCTGCGATTCGCCCGGGCGCGAATAGGATCGCAGATAGTCGAGCGCATACAGTTCCTGCAGCTTGGCTTCGATTTTGTCCGTGACCAGGCGGTCAACTTCATCGGCAGTTGCGCCGGGCCAGCTGGTACGCACGACCATGATGCGGAAAGTGAAAGGGGGGTCTTCGGACTGGCCAAGATGAAAATAGGACCACACGCCGATAGCACCGAGCAGCACCATGAAATAGGTGATGAGGGAGCGATTGGCGAGCGCCCAGGCGCTCAGATTAAAACGTGACATCGCCCTATAGCGCGGCCTTGGCCGTGCGTTCGATGGCTTGCACTGCCATGCCGGCACTAAGGCGATGGACACCTGCGGTTACCAGACGATCGGTGCTGCGCAAAGGGCCGCTGATTAAAACTTCGCCATCGAGATAGCGCAGCACGGCGACCGGCACCGCTTCGACGGTTGCGCCTTTTTTGCCAGTCCGGATCCGCCATACTGCGGGTGTATCAGCGGCGATGTTGCCGAGCGCGGCAGCCGGTAAACGAAAGCTGTTTGCGGTGGCTTTGCTGCTCAGCATCACAGTCGCCGTCGCTCCCAACTGCACCAGTTCGTCGGCGTCGACCACGGTTACCCGGGCCAGATGGGTGCGGGTCGCGGTGTCGGCCTGGGGATCGATATCGCGAACGCGTCCGCGATAGTGTCGACCGGGATTGTTCAACACTTCAATCGTGATCGCGCTGCTCTGGCGCAACGCATTGACCCGTCCTTCGGACACGCTGACATAAACTTCACGTTCGCCATCGGCGGCAAAGCGCAGCACGGGCTGTCCGGCACTGACCACATTACCGGGCTCAACCATGATCTGGGTGACAACACCCGCGGCATCGGCCGTGAGGTGGGTGTAACGAGACTGATTGGCGGCCAGATCGTACTGGCTCTTGGCCTGACTCAAGCGCGCCTCGGCCAGGCGGGTGAGATTGACGCGCTGATCGAGTTGCGACTGACCGACAAAATTACGTGCGCGCAGGTCCTGGTAGCGCTGCAACTCGGCACGAGCCAGGCTCAGATCCGCTTCTGCGGCTGCCACGCCGGAGCGTGCGTTGGCGAGGTTGAGGCGCGCGTCGACGGGGTCGAGGATCGCGAGCACGGTGCCACGTTCGACATGGGCACCCATATCGACCTTGCGCGCGGCGACCTTGCCTGCGACACGAAATGAGAGGTCCGCTTCGACGCGCGCATGAATGGCGCCAGGCAGGACTTCGCCGGCACCGGCACCGAGTAGGGGGCGGGGTGCCTCGACCACCACCGGGCGCGGACCACTAACCGGTGGTGGCGGCGCACTGCAGCCGGCCATGGCCAGGGTGGCCAACAGGGCAAGCCAGGGGCGATGGCGACGATGCATGGGGGCCGCTCCAGTCCAGCAGAGATACTGAACCGAATAGTATATTAACTCGAAGAGGGGCGAAACGACGTCGCCCGGGGGACGCGCCGCGCATGAGGATACGGGCCGCCGGGGCCCGTATCCCGTGCAAAAACTCAGATCAATTTTGCGTACTTGTCCAGCAAAGGCAGCACCACTTCAGGACCGGCAGCCGGCACTGGGAAAATAGCGCGGGTGACACCCTTGTCGGCCAAGCCTTTCAGTGGGTCGTTACCCTCAGGGGCCATCGCGAAGAACATGCCGAGGGTGATCTCGGCCGGATTACGGCCACGCTTCTTGCAAGCCTCGTGTACCTGCTTCAAGCCCCCGTCGAAGTCATACATGCCACCGATCGGCATCCATCCCGTACAAAACTCGGCGATGTGGTCGGCCGTTTTGGGGCCGGCGGCGCCACCCATGACAATGGGCGGGAAGGGCTTCTGGGTGGGTTTCGGCCACGCCCAGCTCTTTTCGAAGTTGATGTGACCGCCTTTATAGCGGGCCTCTTCTTTGGTCCACAGCTCGCGCATCAGCAACATATTGTCGCGCAGGATCTCGCGACGCTTTTTGAAATCGAGTTTGTGGTTGCGCATTTCTTCCACGCACCAGCCGTAACCAATGCCGAGTTCAAAACGCCCGTTGGAAATCATGTCCAGACTGGCGACTTCCTTGGCCAGCCAGATCGGGTCGCGCTGGGCGACGAGGGTGATGCCGGTGCCGAGCCGCAGCTTGCTCGTGACTGCCGCACAGGCCGCAAACGCGACAAACTGGTCGTGGGTGCGCCAGTACTCTTCGGGCAGCGGCGGTGCGCCTGCTTGACCACCCCAGGGTGTCTCACGGCTGCTGGGAATATGGCTGTGTTCCGGGAACCACAGTGATTCAAAGCCGCGTTCTTCGCAGGCTTTGGCCAAGGCAATGGGCTGAATGGCCTTATCGGTTGGAAACATGATGATGCCGATATCCATGGATACCTCCTGTTTTGCTTTAGTTCGTAGTGCACGGCGAAAGTAGGTGATCGGTTTGGGAAAGGCAACGCGTGGCTGCGACAAGTGAATATTTTTCAGGGTGGTTGAGGGTGGTGTCCGACTGAAGTCGGACCTACACGGACCTATTTCCAGCGCGCAAAAAAAAGCCCGGACCAGCCGGGCTTTTTGATCACCTCAAGACTGCACTCAGAACGGAATGCCGTGGGCACCCGCCTGCATGAACATCAGCATCGGAATGGACAGCATGGTGTTGGTACGCGAAGCGAGAAACGCAACACGCCGTGCGCTTGCTTTTTCAGCATCGGTAGCCGGTACCAGACCCAGGATCTTCTTTTGGTTGGGCCAGATCAGCCCCCACACGTTAAGCAGCATGATGGTGCCAAGCCACGCGCCAAAACCGATCGCAGTCAGGCTCGCATTGTGGGCACCGATGCCCAGGGTAAAAGCGCCATGCAGCGAATACTGCGGTGCTTGCCAAAGATAGATCGCACCGGTCAGCCAGGTGACCAGGGCCGACCAGCGGAACCAGAACAGCGCACGCGGGGCGACATACTTCGTGATGGCGGCTGGCCCTGGGCCTTCTTTATCGGCATTGGCAGCCGCCAGCGCCGGCACCTGAATAAAATTAAAGTAGTAAAGAATTCCAATCCACATAACGCCGGCAATGATATGCAGCCAACGGTCGATCATCATAAATGCCATGATTCCAGCTCCTGAGTTCGTGTTGTTGTGACGATTGGGGTGCCGTGCTCAGGCGCCGGCGATGGCTTTGGCGGCGAAGGCCAGGATGACGGCCAGCACTACGCCGGCGATGACTGTACCTTGGATGGTTTCCAGTGGATTCATGATGAGGTCCCCCCTAGTTTTGATTGATTATGCCCGGTGAGGCTCGGTCAATTGTCTGTGACGAGGCTGCAAAATTCAAACACCTTGCGTGCCAGGCGCAAGCGCTGCGCG
>JANOXY010000511.1:0-3862 GCA_031418675.1 Pseudomonadota bacterium | reverse complement strand
GCCAAGGAGCAGGGCGACAAAGTGCGGGTGGTGGGCATTGCGCTTGATTGGGTTGAGGGCGACAAACCAACGGCGGCAGATGACCGCAAGATCAAAGCGTTCGCGAAGAAAGTTGGGCACAATTACCCGCTGGTGCTAGGTAATGATGCGACCGAGAAATACTTCGGCAAGGTGAAGGGATTGCCGAAGACGATTATTTACGGGCCAGACGGGAAAGTGGTGTTTGAGAAAACCGGGCCGGTGACCAAGCAATTGCTGGCGCGTGTTGTGGCGGGTGAAAAGGTCTAGCGGCAATCGCAAGACCAAAACCACCACTTTGGTGGTCGCTGCCGCGTCGGCCAATTTCGATGCCTCCGGCGTTTGCACCAGAAACTTGGGCTCTCCAAGGGGAGTGGGGCCCTTCGAAAGGGCTGGTCATTTGTTCCGCAGCCCTAAATCT
Organism: Pseudomonadota bacterium; assembly: GCA_031418675.1. Classification (GTDB taxonomy): domain Bacteria; phylum Pseudomonadota; class Gammaproteobacteria; genus JADJYF01. The sequence continues at coordinate 3,423 of JANOXY010000511.1, read as the reverse complement.
TTTTTTAGAGTATCCTGCCCCCAGCGTTTTTGAAAGGCTCACTCGTATCCGGTTGAACTGGCAATCACGCTACCAACGGCCTATCGGCTTATATAAAAAAACGGTTCAAAGGAACCAGGAGGAACAATCATGCGCAAAAAGCAGCGACTGAATCGACTTTGGTGGTCCACGTTGGCGTTTGTAATCGCGGTGCCGGCATTGATGGGCATCACGCACGCCGCGCCCAACGAGAATGAAGGAGACGCCAACGGCAAGTCCAAATTCACCAACAACGCCTACATCGTGCAAATGGCTGATCAGCCGGTGACCGCTTACACAGGTGACATCAAGGGCTACGCGGCAACCAAGCCAAACAAGGGCCAGAAAATCGATCCGAACTCGCCCAAAGTCGTGGGCTACATGGCGCATCTGGCCTCCAAGCACACTGCCGCCATGAGCAGTGTCGGCGCAAACAAAAAACTTTACAGCTACGGCTACGTGTTCAACGGATTTGCGGCTGAAATGACCGATGCACAGGCGCAGAAACTCGCGCAGATGCCCGGCGTCCTGGCCGTGACCAAGGACGAAATTCGCAAGATGGACACGGCCAGTACGCCGGCCTTCCTGGGGCTGACTGGCGCGTCGGGTTTCTGGGCCACCAAGGCCAAGGGCGAAGGCGTCGTTATTGGTATCGTAGACAGCGGCATCTGGCCCGAGCACCCCAGCTTCTCGGACCGGACCGGCGTCAATGGCAACGGCACCCAGGGCGGCAAGCTTGACTACCAGCAGATCCCGGGCTGGCATGGCAAATGCGTTCCTGGTGAAGCCTTCACGGCCAGTGATTGCAACCAGAAGCTGATCGCTGCCCAGTTCTTCAACGCGGGCTTCGGTGGCAATGCCGGCATCAAGGCGGCCTTCCCCTATGAGTTCAATTCCGCGCGCGATGCCGACGGACATGGCTCGCACACGGCGTCGACTTCGGGTGGTAACGCCAACGTAGTGGCGACTGGGCCGGCGTCGGTCTTCGGCAGCATCAACGGTATTGCGCCACGTGCCCGCATCGCAGCCTACAAGGTCTGCTGGGGCAATGGTGGCGAAGGTGGCTGCGCCGGCGTCGACAGCGTCGCGGCGATTGACCAGGCAGTGGCAGACGGTGTGGACGTGATTAACTTCTCGATCAGCGGCACCAGCACCAACTTCCGCGACCCGGTGGAGATCGCGTTCCTGTTCGCGGCTGACGCCGGCGTGTTTGTCGCCGCTTCGGCGGGCAATTCGGGCCCCACGAGCAGCACGGTCGCCCATCCGAGCCCGTGGATCACCACTGTGGCGGCGGGTACCCACAACCGCAATGGCGAAGGCTCGGTGACACTGGGCAACTTGGCAACCTATAACGGCGCTTCGGTAGCCACCGCGCTGGCATCAAAGCCACTGATCGCGGCCTCGGCGGCGGGGCTGGCGGGAGCTGATCCGACGCAACTCTCCTTGTGCTACGGCGCGGCTGACGGCGCAACCGTGCTCGACCCCGTCAAGGTGGCTGGCAAGATCGTGGTCTGCGACCGCGGCGTGACGGCGCGCACCAACAAGAGTCTGGCGGTACAGCAGGCTGGCGGTGTCGGCATGATCCTGGCTAACACGTCGGTGAACTCGCTCAACGCGGACTTCCATTCGGTGCCGACGGTGCATGTCCAGAACACCAATCGCGCGGCCATCTACGCCTACGCGGCGGGCGCAGGCGCCACGGCGGTCGTCAACGCGGCCAGCATCGTCTTCACCGCGCAGGCACCGTTCACGGCCTCGTTCTCGTCGCGCGGCCCGTTGCTTGGCGGTAACGGCGACTTGCTCAAGCCCGACCTGATTGCACCCGGTCAGGACATCCTCGCGGCGGTCTCACCCATTGGCTACAACGGCCGCACCTTCGACCTGCTGAGCGGCACGTCGATGTCCAGCCCGCACGTGGCCGGTCTGGCCGCGCTGATGAAGGAACTCAAGCCAACGTGGTCGCCGATGGCCATCAAGTCAGCACTGATGACCACGGGCACCGACGTGCTCGATGGCGGAACGCCACCTGCCGCAGAGAACAATCCCGTATTGATCTTCCGCCAAGGCGCCGGGCACGTTCAGCCGAACGCGGCTGCTAATCCCGGGCTGGTGTTCGACTCGAACTTCAACGACTGGCTGGGCTTCCTCTGCGCTGTGCAGCCGGGCGGCGGCTGCGCGGGCGTCACGTCTACCGATGCCAGCAATCTGAACACGCCGTCGATCGCCATCGGCGACCTCGCGGGCGTGCAGACCGTGACGCGCAAGGTCACCAACGTCAGCGGCAACTTCGGCACCTTCTCGGCATCGGTGAGCGGCATGGCCGGCTTCAACGTCGTGGTCAATCCCAGTTCGCTGTCGCTGGCAGCCGGGCAGACGGGTACGTTCACGGTTTCGTTCACCCGTACGTCGGCCCCACTGGGCGCCTACGCGGGTGGCCAACTGCGGTGGACCAATGGCCTACAGACGGCCCGTGTGCCGATGGTTGCGCGTTCGGTGGCTCTTGCAGCACCGTTGCAGGTGGGTGCAGGGTCGTACAACGTGACCTTCGGCTATACCGGCGCATTCTCGGCAACGGCACGCGGCTTGGTCCCGGCATCGGAGACTGCCGGTACGGTTACTCAAGATCCGGATCAGACATTCGTGGCAGGCGATCCGTCCGGAACCGTGGCAGTCGCGGTGGTGATCCCGGCCGGCACCACGCACGCCCGCTTCTCGTTGTTCAATGGCGACGTGGCTGCCGGCAGTGACGTAGACCTCTACGTGACCAACCCGGTCGGCACATTGGTTGGTGCGAGCGGCAATGGGGGTTCGGATGAAGAGATCAATCTCGTCAATCCCGCCGCCGGTATCTACACTGTCTACGTGCACGGATGGGGTCTGCCGAGTGGTTCGTCGGCCTTCAAGTTGCACACTTGGTTGTTGGGTTCCAGCGCCGCCGGTAACATGACTGTCACCGCGCCTGTGGCAGCGACGATCGGGACGTCGGGTAACATTGCGATCAGCACAATCGGGCTGATTGCAGGAACGAAGTACCTCGGCTCGGTGGTTTATGCCGGTGCCGTTGGCTTGCCCAACCCAACCATTGTGCGTATTGATCCGTAACGAACGCCGCAATTTAATCAGTTGTTTGAAACGCCCCATGGTTTATTCTCTGGGGCGTTTTTTTTCAGACCAGGTCGACGGGCATCCCTGAACAAAACCGGTCGGGTCCCCTGATGCACACCGGACCTCGGCTTGCGCGTGCACTCGCGGTCAGCTACCGGGCGATCTTGCTTTTGACCAGATGTGAAATCACCGCAACCGGTACCACGGTCGCTTTTTAATAGCGCCCAGGCGTGTATTAGACGTTAATTTAAATAAAACCCCCGGCGCCCCCGCTGATGCGATGAGGCACACCCACCCAAA
>JANOXY010000510.1:0-17698 GCA_031418675.1 Pseudomonadota bacterium | reverse complement strand
AACGGGGCGGCGCTTGGGATATCGCCGCGACCAGCCTGACCGCCACCGCCAGCGGCGCGGACTTTGTCCTCGATGGCGACAAAAAATTTGTCCTCGATGGCCATCACGCCGATCTGCTGTTAGTGGTGGCGCGCACACCGGGCAGTGTTGGCGAGCAGGGTCTGGGTCTGTATGCGGTGGATGGTGAGGCCCGTGGCCTGACTCGCCGCCAACTCACAACCATCGACACCACACGCCGTCAGGCCGAACTGAACTTCGCCGGCACACCGGCGCGACAACTCGGGCACGGCGACGCCGCCGTCAAAGCGCTGCGCAGCAGCCTCGATCGCGCCACTATTGCCTTGGCCTGCGAAATGGCCGGCGGCGCACGCGCGCTGCTGAACTCGGCCGTTGAATACGCCAAACTGCGTATGCAGTTCGGCCGCCCCATCGGTTCGTTCCAGGCGGTTAAACACAAGTGCGCTGAGATGTTGCTCGAAGTGGAACTGGCGACCTCGGCGGCACGCTATGCAGCCGCCGCTATCGACGAACACGATCCGGAAGTGCCGGCCCTGGCCTCGCTGGCCAAGGCCATGACGTCCGACGCCTACATGCGTGCCGCTGTTGAGTGCATACAGATCCATGGTGGCATCGGTTTCACCTGGGATCACGACACCCACCTGTGGTTCAAACGCGCCAAGAGTTCGGAAGTGCTGCTGGGCGACGCCAGCCACCATCGCGAACGTTATCTGGCCCTGACGGAGGCTGCACAATGAGCACCCACGATGAAACGGCCGTGCGCGCCGAAGTGCGCACCTGGTTGCAACAACATTGGGACAAACAGCGCGGCCTGGTGGCGTGGCGCAACCTGTTGGTCGACAGTGGTTGGGGCATGCCCCAATGGCCACAAGCCTGGTACGGGCGTGATTTACCGGTTGCCTTGCTGCCAGCGGTGGAAGAAGAATTTGAAGCCATCGGCGCCGTTGGTGCTGCGCGTATCGGTATTCGGCTGCTGGCCGCTGCGACCCTGCTCGAACAAGGTAATGACGATCACAAATCGCGTTTCCTGCGGCGCATCCTTACGGGTGAGGACACCTGGTGTCAGCTGTTCAGTGAACCGGGCAGCGGCTCGGATCTGGCCGGCGCCACCACCCGCGCCGATGCACACGGCGATGGCTGGCGAGTGAACGGTCAAAAGCTGTGGACCACCAGCGCGCATCACGCGCAGTGGGGTTTGCTGCTGGCACGCACCGATTGGGATGCACCCAAACATACCGGCATGTCCTACTTCATCATCGACATGACCCAGCCCGGCATCGAAGTGCAACCGCTCAAACAGATGAACGGTTACGCGTCGTTCAACCAGGTGTTTTTCACCGACGCGAAGATCCCGGCTGAGAATCTGGTTGGCAAGATCGGTGATGGCTGGAAAATCGCCATGACCACGCTGGCCCACGAACGCCGCAACGCCGATGCGCTGCGCCGCTGGGGCCATGCCTCACCCCATAGCGGCCCCATCTATGACGAAGAGCGGGCCGAGATCGCCACCGTCATGGAACCTTACAAGTGGTACCCACAACGGGCCGGGCGGGTTGACTTGGCACTGCCCCGTGCGCGTGAAACGGGCCGCATCACCACCCCCGCCGTACGTCAGGAGCTGGCGCGCTTGCTCATGCTTTCGCGCAGCGCCGAATGGCTGGCGCAACGCGCTCGCCACGCCAAGATCTCGGGCCGACCGGAAGGCCCGGAGGGTTCACTGGGCAAGCTGGTGGCGAGTCACGTGGCGCGGGCTGCATCCCAGGTGCACACCCTGATCAGCGGCGCCGATGCCATGCTGGCGGGCGAAGACGGACCGGAGCACGGCCTTATCGCCGAGATTCTGTTGTCCGTACCGGCCACCTCCATTGCCGGCGGCACCGACGACATCCAGCGCAACATCATCGGCGAACGGGTATTGGATCTGCCCCGTGAGCCGCGTATGGATGCCGGCCCGTTCCGCGATATTCCGCGTAACCCGCAACGCGGGCGTTAGGCTCTTTGGAGGTCCGAATTTATTCGGACACTGTGGGGCGCTCTGGAAAGAATGTCCGAATAAATTCGGACCTACAGGCGACCGCTACCCGCCGGCGACGATGTGCCGCAGTTTTTCCGGATTTCTCTGCACGTAAATTGTCGCGATGCGTGCTTGGGCGTTGGTCTCGAAGGCGATGGTCTGCACCACCTGCCCGGCGGCATCGCTGATCAATACACCCGCCATGCCGTTGACCGAGGTGAAATCGATACGCAGATTCTCGGGTGAATAGGATTTAGCGAAGCCGAGCATTGCACGCGCCACGCGCGCACTGCCATGCAAGGGATGCAAAACCGCCGCAACCTTGCCACCCCCATCGGAATAAAACACCGCGTCGTCGGCTAACACCTGGGTCAGTGCCTCAAGGTCACCCCGGGTGATGGCCGCGACAAAGGCCTTTGCCAGACGTGCGCCGTCTTCTTCTTTGGTTTCAAAACGCGGACGCGCCGCGCGAACATGCTGGCGTGCCCGGCTGGCCAATTGCCGACAGGCGGCGGTGTCACGGGCGAGTGTGCCGGCAATGGTCTCGAAGTCGACATCGAAGATGTCGTGCAACAAAAACGCCGCACGCTCGAGGGGCGAGAGCGTGTCCAGCGTGCGTAACAACGCAAAGCTCAGGTCGTGGGCCAGCTCGTGGGCAACTTCCGGTCCGGGCTGGTATTGGTCGAGTGACGCCAGCAGCGGTTCTGGCAACCATTGGCCGACATAACACTCCCGTCGCACCTGGGCTGACTTCAAACGATCGAGACAAAGATGGGTGACGATGCGTGTGAGGTAGGCGCCCGCGTTTTCAACCGTCCCATGGCGTGCTTCGTGCCAGCGTAACCAGGCGTCCTGCACGATGTCTTCGGCGTCGGCCGCGCTGGCCAGCATGCGGTAAGCGAGGCCACGCAGACGGGTGCGATGCGCCTCGAAATCAGCATCGAGATGGGCGCTGGGCGAGTCGTTCACTATTTACCGCTCGCTGTCACGGCGACATCCGTCAGACGCGCACCGTGAAGAGTGTGGGCGCGATGGATTGCCCGCCCACTTCGACCCGGCTGCAGGCGTGGGCATAACCCAGCGCGCGCTTGAGGGTCGGAAACACGCGGGTATTGGCGATGATTAGTGCCAAGGACACCACACCGCGCTCACCCCAGCGCCGCGCGACCTCATCATGCAAAGCAGCGCAGTCGGGGGCGCGGGTCAGGACCGCTTGCGCAAAACGCAGGCCCAGGCGGGTGTCAGCGTCCAAGTCGGCTTCGTCTCCCGCCACAATCGCCCGCAACAACTTTCCATCGACGCCAGCTTCTTCGGCCATAGACACCACCAGCTGGGTGCAGGGTCCACAATCTTCATACAAGGCCGCCGCTATCCGCGCGGCAAACCACGGCGCGGCGGGCACACCTTGGCGCAGCTGCGCAGCGCGCGAAAACAATGCAAAGCGCAGAAACGCGCCGGTACTCGCACGCAACATACGATAGGCGTAAGCCATGTCGTAGTCGTAGTGGTTTTCGAATGCCTTGATTTGTCGCTTCAGCAGTGTTTTGAACATCTCGGCTCTCCGGCTAAAAAGATGTGGTAACTGAACGCCGCGCAGCCCAGGCCGCCGCCAACGGCAGCACCACCACCGCGGGCAGGTCGGTCAGCAGATGGGGAATATCGCGCACGCCTGCGAGGGTTTCGGCGAGGTGAAAGCCGGCATGGGCGAGCAGAAAGATGACGCCCGCCATGGCGTAAGGCTGGGCACCGGCGATCCCGCGCGCAAGCTGCAGGAAGGCGATGCCGCTCAATGCATAGGCAATGCCGACATCACGCACAAAATGATCGTTGAACGGACCGCTGTCGACCACGCCGGGCACAGTATTAAACCAGTGCAGTGGCGCGGCCAGCATCCACAAACCGTTGATTGCAAAACCGAAGGCAAGAAAAAAGCGCAATGGGGTCATGCATCACTCCAGGTCCAATCATAAAGATTGGTGTTGAATAGCAGACGAAATAGGCGCTACACATGTGACATCGAGTGTTCACGCGGACGCCGCTTGGGGTATGGCAGTGAGCGAAGAGGGAGTGTCGTGATCACCCTGGCCAGGCCTGCAGCCAGGGTGATCACAGGCAGCCTGTCAGGCGTTGAAGTTCAAACGCAGACCGGGACGGGGCGCATCATAGGCCACCAGTTTGCCGGTGGCTGACAGCGTCGCATAGGCGGTGCGCATGTCCTTGCCGCCGAAGCAGACATTGGTGGTGATGGGATCGGGCATGGCGACAAACTCAATCTTCTTGCCATCGGGTGAGATGGACGTGATGCCACCGTTGATGATGGTTGCGACACTGACCCAGCCCTCGGCGTCGACCGCCAGAGAATCGAACAACTGATAACCGGGCACACCGGTCAACAGGGTCGCACCACCCGGACCTTCGAGCAGCGGACCGCCCACCCCAGCCACTTTTTTCAGCTCGCCAGGGCCGGCCACTTCCCATTGCCACACGCGGGCTGTGAAGGTCTCGGCGACGTAGAGCATGTTGTCCTTGGGTCCGAGGCCGATGCCGTTCGGGCCGTCCATCGGAAACACAACTTCCTTGATGAAGGAGCCATCGGTCTTGGCGTAAAACACGCCGGTGCGATCGCGTGTGCGCTCGTAGGTCTTGCCAAAATCGGTGAACCACATACCACCGTGTTTATCGAACACGATGTCGTTGGGTCCCTTCAAGGCATGGCCATCACACTGGGTGTAGAGCACTTCGACTTTGCCGGTGTTGATGTCAACCCGTTGGATGCTGCCTCGTGTGTAGTTGTGAGGGGTATGGCCAGGGATGGTCATGCCGTCCATTTCCATCCAATCGAAACCACCGTCGTTACAGATGTAACAGGCGCCATCGGGGCCGATGGCCGCGCCGTTGGGGCCGCCGCCGACATTGGCGATGATTTGATGCTTGCCGTCGGTCTTAACGCGGGTCAGGGTGCCGCGCTTGATCTCGACCACCAGCACGCTGCCGTCGTCCATTGCGACGGGGCCTTCCGGGAACTGCAAACCCGTCGTCATTTCGCGTAACTGCGCCATATCGTTTTCCTCTCTCCCTCATTGATTTCGAGCCGACGGATGCCGGCGGGTGACGATGACCATGGGTGCTGGGCACGGCTGAGGTCCGTGGCTGAACAGTCTCCGCGACTGCAAGCCCACTTATGCTGCGCTGCGCCTGGGCAGGCACCCATCGGTCAGGCCCGAAGTTGCCCGCCCGCCGCAGCAAATGCAAGAGGAGGACGGCACCTGATCCATCGAGAGACGGCGCCGGCCGCCTCTCGATGGTTGTGCCTTAATAGGCAGGCCCGTCCTTATCCAACTCCAAACCACCCACACGCTTGGCCTGTTCGCGCAGGGTGCCAAACAGTTTTGCGTCCAAAGAATCAGCCGCACCGCCGGACTCGGCCACTTTCTGCTTGAGATATTCGCCACGCTTCCCGGCGGCGGCGGCCAACTCCTTTTTCAGGGCATCACGCTTGATGGCGTTGTCCTGGAGGAAATTGGCTCGCGCGGCGGGCGCCATGGCTTGCAGCTCGCGCGGCAGTTCATCCTGGCGAATATCTTCGAGACGGACCCGGCCACTGCTTACTTCGCTCACCAGTTCTTTGTCGCCGAGCAGATTCGCTTCACCACTTTCCATGGCATTAAAGGTCGCACGGCGGGCCTTGATGGCCGCCGAGGCCTTCTCCTCCATCTTGCTGGTGGCAGCGGTCTTGGCGCGCTTGGCTGCCTGTTCAGCATCGTTACCGTAATACAAACGGGTTTCGTCCAGCGCTGCGGACAGCCGCGCCAGCGTGTTGTCATAGGGTGTTGTGATCGCAACTGCACTGCCGTTTTGTTCGACATGCAGAAAATCACCGGTGCCGAGCGCGGCAATCTGGCGCCACGGCTGTTCGGTGTCGCCGTCGCTGCCACATTGAATGGTATTCACAACGATGCCGCGTTGTTTGGCCAGAGCCAGGGTAGCGGGGTATTTTTTGTCGTCCTGGTAATCCATGTGGGGCGGCGCGTCGCCAACCAGAAACACCACTTTGTAAGTAGACGCCTGGGTGCTCCAGCTGATGCGCTCGATAGCGTCTTGCAGGCCCTGGTTGACCGCTTCCGGACCATCACCACCACCATCGGCCTTGAAGTCCATGAGATGGGCATACATGGAATCGAGATCGGTAGTGAGATCAAACACCCGTGTGACGTATTCATCACCGCGATCGCGATAAGCGACCAATCCGACCCGAATCTCGGGCGCTGGCTGGGCATGGGCCATGGTGGTGGCGATGGACCAGATCTTTTCTTTGGCCGCATCGATAAAACCGCCCATGCTGCCGGTGGTATCGAGCACAAATACCAGATCGACCCGCGGGCGCTGTTGGTTGATGGGGGGTGGTGCAGGTTTTGCCACCACCTGGGTCGGCAGCGCCACCGCGGCGTTGTGCAGATCGGGATAGAGCGCGACGGCGCCGATGGTGAGTGCTGCGAGGCCTAAGCCGAGTAGATTGTGTTTCATGATTTTTTCCTTACAGGTTTAGTAGGACAGGGATGCCGCTCAGCGCGGCGATGAAAGGGATTGCAAGGCTTGTTCGGCGGCGCGTGCTGCGCGTGCAAAATCCTGGTCGTCGTCACGACCGCGCTGCTGCGCAGTGGCTGGTTTGCCCAGGTGCGCCGGCAATAACGCGCAGGTGGCCTGCACCAGCAACAGACACCACAGACTCACGAGCACGCTGCCGGTTTGTTTCAGCGCCCAACAAGCGGCCGCCAGGGACAGCGCACATAGAGCGAGATCGGCCAATGCCAACAGTGGACTGGACAGGAACAACAGCGTGCGAACCAGCCAGATCAGCACCAGATGCGCGACCACCATGCTCAGCAATGACGGACATAAAAATGCGATGGCGAGCGCCGCCAGCGACCACACCGCCATCAGCGACACGCGGCCGCTGCGTAAGCGGCTGCGCATGAGCAGGAACAAGACATAGGCCAGTGCCAGTGCCGTGCACAGCCCACGGGACAACAGCACACCACTGCACAGCGGTGCCAGCAGCACGGCCACCATGCTGCCGATGATGCTCAGGGCTACCGCGCACAACAGCGCGTCGATGAAACTCAGGCGCTTCATGCTGTCGCCCTCCGCTGTTTCTCGCGCAGCAGTGCGACCTCGATCTCGGCCTCACTGACGGCACTGGGCGCCGACCACGCCGTGCAGCTGTCCTCGCCTGGCGTAACGTTCGCACCGCCGGTCAGGGCGGCCTGTGCACGCAGGGTGGCTAAGCGCTGACGGTGTTCGAGCACACGGCTCGCAACGAGCGCCTGACGTTCGCGTAACCCTTGTTGACGCTTGGCCAGCGCCAGCCCGTGGTTGGCAACTTCGAGTTTGCGCCGCACCAGGCCGCGCGCCAGTTCGTCCTTGCCGGCGCCCAGACACAGACTCAATTCATCATCGAGCTGCGCAAGCCGCGTCTCACATTCGGCAATGGCCTGGACCAGACGCGTTTCTTCCGCGCTGAGCTGGGCATGTTCGGCGTCTTCGCCAGCCAGTATTTCTTCCATCTCGCGCACCGCCTGTTTGAGCAGCGCGGCAGGTTCTTCGAGACCATCGAGCACGGCGTTCAGGTCGGCACGGAACAAGCGTCCGAGTCGGGTAAGCAGGGTCATGTTTTTTACTCCGCAGTGGTGACGCAGGCACTTTAGGCGCGGCACCGCAGCGATAGCAGGCTTACTTTGGTAAAAGCGCGGGGGCGATGTTTACATCGCGTTTACATGACGGACCGGCGGTTCTTGTTATGCTCAGCCGCCAGCCAATCCGCTGCCTCAAACCCCGAGACCTTTGCGACCATGACGCCCAAGCCGCGCATCCTCATCGTCGAAGACGAACCGGCCATTCGTGCTGGCCTCATTGACGTTTTCACCTACCACAGCTTTCACATCGAGAGCGCGATTGATGGCACCGACGCTTGGCATAAGGCCCAGCGCGGCCCCCATGATTTGATCCTGCTCGATGTCATGCTGCCCGGTATCGATGGCTTCGAGATCCTGCGGCGCATACGGGAACGGGATCGCGAACAGGCGGTGATTCTGCTGACCGCACGCAGCACCGATGAGGACATCATTCACGGCTTGTCACTGGGCGCCGATGATTACGTCGCCAAACCCTTTTCCATCGCCGAACTGGTTTTGCGGGTCAATGCGGTGTTGCGGCGTGCACGCCTGCTGCCGGGTGACAGCCAGGTGCTGGCACTGGGTGATGGATTGCAAGTTGACCCCGGCACCCTGCTTGGCCACCGCGACGGGCAAGCCATCGCTTTCACGCGCCGCGAAATGGATGTGCTGCAATATCTGCACGCCCACACACAACGTGCCGTTTCGCGCGAAGAGCTGCTGCAGAAGGTGTGGGGTTATGCCAATGCGCTGGCACTCGAAACCCGCACGGTGGATATCCATATCGCCAAACTGCGACGCAAGATCGAGCGCGACGCAGCGACACCACGCATCCTGCTGACGGTGCGCGGCGCCGGTTATCGATTGTTATCGGCATGACGTCACTGCTCAAACTGCGGCTGGCGCTGACGGTGTTTTTTTTCGCCCTGGCCGTGCCCGCCGTGGCTCTGATCTATCAAACCTATCTGCGTCTGCAGTGGGAGACGTTTCACCAGCACCAAAGTCTCGCTGAAGGGTTCGCGGCGCGCGTCGACCAAAGCGTGCGTGAGGTGATACGCGCCGAAGACGCACGCAGCTTTACGGAATACAACTTTTTTAATGTTGTATCACCCGGCACTGCGAGCCTGCTGCAACGATCACCCCTGGCGGCCTATCCGCCGCCCACCAGCGTGCCAGGATTGATTGGGCATTTTCAGGTCGACACCCACGGTGCCTTCAGTACGCCCTTGCTGCCACCGCCCGAGGTCGATGGCGCGGCGGCGGGAATCGAGTCAGCGGAGCGAGAACGTCGCCAGACTTTGGCAAATCACATGCAAGACATTCTCGCCGCCAATCGCCTGCTCAATGCTGGACTGCGGGACAAGCAGCGCTACCCGGTGGCCGTAGCCGCGCCACCGTCCGAACACCAGCCGCTGGCGCGCGAGGAGCGCGATGCCGGGGAGTCGGCTCGCGCCGCGCCATCTGCGGCGTCAGCCGATGGGCCACCGGCCCAAGTCGCCTTTGATAGTTTGAACGAGAGCGGTGCCAGCGCCTATTCGTTCTCACCCGAGCGCGCTAACAATACGCTGGGTCGAGTCGATGATTTGAAACTCGAACAGAAGTTTCAGGGCAAAGCGGTGATGGCCGACGCGGAAAAGAAGGACCAAGTTGAACAGAGCGCCAAGACCAAGCGCGCGCTGCGCAAAGAGGCCACCCAGCAGTATGAGTTGAGTGCCGTCGCCCCGAGCACTGCACCGGTGGATGAAGACCGACGCACAAATACCGCGCTGCGCATCCGCACCTTCGAAAGCGAAGTGGATGGTTTTGAAACGAGTCTGCTCGATAGCGGTGAACTGGTGGTGTTTCGCAAAGTGTGGCGCGACGGTCAACGCTATGTGCAAGGCTTGATCATCGATCGCGAACGCTTTTTTGCAGCCTTGGCCACGGCACCCTTCGACACCAGCGCGCTGGCCCACAGCAGCGCGCTGGTGGTCGCACGGCGCGGTGAAGTGCTGGCCCGCGACGCGGGCACCAGCTCGCGTGCCTATGACACGGCGGGCCAGATGCGCGGCACCCTGCTCTATCAAGCGCGTTTGTCAGCACCGCTCAGCGATTTCGAATTGATCTTCAGCGTCACGCGCCTGCCGGCGGGCCCGGGCGCCGTGGTCATCGCCTGGCTGGCGGGTGTGCTGGCGCTGGTGTTATGTGGTGGCACCGCGCTCATGTATCGCCTCGGTGCACGGCAGCTGGCACTCGCACGCCAGCAGCAGGAATTCATCGCCGCCGTCAGTCACGAATTAAAAACACCGCTGACTTCCATCCGCATGTATGGCGAAATGCTGCGCGAAGGCTGGGCGCCGGACGGCAAGCGCCAGGAGTACTACAACTTCATCCACGATGAAGCCGAACGCCTTACCCGGCTGATCAACAATGTGCTCAATCTGGCGCGTATGACACGCAACGAGCTCAAGATCGAGTTGCGCGCTGTGACGGTCGCGCAGCTGGTGGATCTGCTGCACTCCAAACTGGGCTCAGTAGTTAGCCACGCCGGGCGCCGTTACGAGGTCAATAGCGAAGCGGGGCTGGCCGAGTGCGCGGTGATGGTCGACCTCGACTGCTTCACTCAAGTGTTCTTAAATCTGATCGACAACGCGCTGAAATTCACCGGTGGTGAACAAGCCTTGCAAATCAATGTACGGCGCGACGCCGAACGCGGTATCGAATTCGCGGTGCGGGATTTTGGGCCCGGTATCCCGAAAGAACAGCTGGAGCGCATCTTCGCGCTGTTCTATCGCGGTGAAAACGCACTCACCCGCGCAACCGCCGGCACCGGCATCGGCCTGGCGCTGGTCAAGCGTCTGGTGGAAGTGATGCACGGCCGCATCGTGGTGGTAAACCAGCAACCCGGTGCTGAGTTTCGGGTGTTATTGCCGCTTGCGGCACGCACCTAGTCGGGCACTGCAAAGTCTGTTTTGTAGTGGTGCCAAGCAGCGGGAGCGCGCCAGGCATTTGTGAGCGACTCGCAGCCTGTGACGCCGCGTTGCGGTCACCCCTACCACATCAAATCGTCGGGCACTTTGTACTCGGCGTAATCAGGATCTTCGAGTATGTCGGGCTCGGTGCCATCGCGCAGCACCAGCAGTGTGCGTGCATCGCGTTCAGCAATGCGTTCGGCGGTCTCGCGCGTTACAACGGCGAAGGCTTCGCGAAAGCGCACCACGCCCAAGCTGCCCTTGACCAGGGCTGCGTGCTGCTCGGCGGTCACATAGATTTTTTTGATCTTGCTCTTCACGACAAAACGGAACGGGGTTTCGCCACCCTGGGTCGAGAGACGCTGGCTATCGATGATCTGCTCGAGCTGCACGATCACCGCACGGCGCTCGCGATCAGCCTGGCGCTGGCGATTGAGCTCGCGATCCCGTGCGGCTTTGTCGGCCTGCGCTTTTTGCGCTTCCAGCTGGGCGGGCGTGGGCGCGGCGGCTTTGGCTTTGGGTTGCTGGCGAGCCTGCTTGTGCTTCTGCTTGTCGGCCTGGTGAACCTGTTTCTGCTGCACCAGACCCGCCGCCAGCAATTGTTCTTTGAGGGATTTACTCATCGGACTGTTCCGTCATGGATGGACAGGGCGAGCGGTCAAGGCCGGTGCGCCACCAGGGCGTCGTCTATCAGCTGCCGCCATTGCGGCACGACCGGTAATTCGTAGCCGGGATTGTTGGCCCAGATTGACTCCAGTACGGCACGCGCTTTATCGCGCGGCTCGCCCTGGATGCGAACACGATACACAAAGGTAAAGGCCGATGCGCGCGATCCCGCATAACAATGCACCAGCACATGCTTACCTTGAAAACGCTGCATCGCCGCCAGGAAACTATCGACGTCGGCCAGCGGCGGATGATCCCAGTTCACTGGAATGTGCACATAGTCCAGGCCCAGCGCAGCGGCCAGTTGTTGCTCATCGGGCAAGGCGCCCGGATCAGTGACCGGCGCCAGATTGATGATCGCCTCCACGCCGGCCGCGCGGATCAAGGGAAACTGTTCGCGGGTTGGCTGACCGGAAGACAGCAGATACGGCGAGTATTCGTAGTAATTAAATAGTTCGAGCAGGCCAACTTCATCGTTGCCACCGACACTGGCGGTGCTAGCGCCGCAGACGCAGATCAAAACCAACAAAAGGCGCTTCATGTCGAAGCGGCCGCCGCCAGCGGGCGGGCAAAACTGAGTTCGTTGCCGTCGGGATCGCGCACATGAAAATACCGCTCGCCCCACGTCGCATCGGCCGGCGCTGTCATGGTCGTATAACCGGCGGCCAGCACCCGCGCATACATGGCATCCACATCGGCAACGTACAAAATCGCGCGCCCCCATTGCCGTTCTGGGGGTTGGCCCACGGCGATATTGATATAACCGCTACCCGCCACAAAACTCGAAAAGGACGCGTTGCCACCACCATAAGAACGGGGCATGCCGAGCGCCTCATAAAAGCGCACGGCAGCCGCCATGTCGGTGGTGTAGAACGTCACGGCGCTAATGCTCTCGATACGCGTGGGGTCGTTGGTCATGGTGGCAATGTAAAGGAAGAAAAGCGCCAGATCTGTTCCCCTTCCAGTGGGTATACCGGCGTGGGGTGTGGATGTTGGGTCCGAATCACCATTGAAGCGCTG
Organism: Pseudomonadota bacterium; assembly: GCA_031418675.1. Taxonomy (GTDB): domain Bacteria; phylum Pseudomonadota; class Gammaproteobacteria; genus JADJYF01. The sequence continues at coordinate 5,357 of JANOXY010000510.1, read as the reverse complement.
CGCACTGCGACAGATTGATCCCGCCTGGTGGGCCAGCTGACCGCTAAGGCCAATCAGCTGGCCGCGTCGCTACAAACCCTGCACGTAGGCCGCGACACTTTTAACCGCCTGCGCATTGAGCGGATCGGGATAGAGTCTGGGCATTTTGGCAGACGGGTTCTCTATCCATTGGATAGTCTTGGCCACATCCATGCGCGCCGAGAGGCCCTTTAATGCCGGCCCGCTCACGCCTTCACCAACACCACCGTGGCAGTTCGCGCAAATCTTGCCGTAGATCTCCGCACCGCTGGCGCTCGCCAGCGCTGAGGTGGCCGGTGCCGCCGCCACGGGCGCTGCGCCGCCCTTGCCGTTGCCGCCAAGGGCGTAGATCAAGAGCGTCGGGCTGCCGGTCACGCCAAAGGTCAAACGCGAGACATTACCCGCCACCGCCGCCACGTACTGACGACCCTTGCGGTTGTAGCTGATCACACCACCGGCCATCGCACCGCCGGTCTGGGCACGGTAGAGCTCCTTGCCATCGGCGGCCGCCAGCACAAAAAAATTACCCTTCATGTCCCCAGCGAAGATCACGCCACCCGAGGTCGGCACGATGCCCGACACCATCGGTCCCGGTGTTTCGAACTTCCAGCGCGGTGTGCCGCTGTCGGCGTCCAGCGAAGTGATCCAGCCGCGCGCGACGTCCGAGAATTTGAAGGTGCCACCGAGGTTGAACTCGCCCGGCTTGAACTTGAAGCCTTCCTCGGCGATCAAAATTGCGCACCAGTCGACGGCGCCGACCACGATCGCTTTGTTCGGCCGATCGAAAGCCGGTCCATTCCATTCCACGCCGCCAAGTGGCCCCGGACAGACCTCGACACCGCTTGAGTTGGCACGCACACCACCATTCTTGACCGTGGTGACCATGGTCTTGAATACCCGCTGCTGGTTTTCACGATTGACGCCGTAGACGTAACCGTCCTTCGAACCCAGCGCGACCATGCGCTCGCCTTTGCTGTTGTAGTACAGCATCGGGCTGGCACCGAGATCGAGATCCTGACCGTCGTTGGATAACAACTGGTGATACCACTTCAGCTTGCCGGTATTGGCATCCAGCACCACCATGCTGTCGGTGTAGAGGTTGTCGCCGGGTCGCAGCTGCGGCAGCAGGTCCGGGGTCGGATTGCCGACCGGGACGAATAGTTCGCCCGACGCAAAGTCCAGTGCATAAGTGCTCCAGGTCCCGCCCCCACCGGTCTGCGCGCTTTGCTGATCCTTCCATGAATCGGCACCCGCTTCGTCGCCGCGCGGAATCGTGTAAAAGCGCCACACTTCGCGACCGGTCTTGGCGTCGAAGGCCATCACACGGCCGCGTGTGCCCCAATCGCCGCCGGCTGCGCCAATGATGACCAGGCCCTGATAAATCTGTGGCGCGGAACTGAAAAACTCCCCTTGCTGCGGTTCACCCACCTGCTGCAGCCAGGCTGTTTTACCGGTGGCCGCGTCGATGGCGAGCAGACGCGAGTCGAGGGTACCGCGATACAACAGGCCGTTTGCATAGGCCACGCCGCGATTGACCTTAAGCGGCGTTCCACTGGGGTCTTCGGCGACGTAATGATGCCGCCAACGCAGTTTGCAATTGGTCGCATCGACCGCGAGGGTATCGGTGGCGGTCGTGAAGTAGAGCAGGTCGCCGATTTCCAGAATACCGGTATGGAACGCGCCCGTTTCATCGACCTTCAGCCGGCACACCTCGCCGAGCTTGGCCGCGTTGGCGACCGTAATCTGATTGAGATTGACGAAGCGCTGACCGTTAACGTTTTCGTTGTAGCTGCTCCATTGGGTGTCGCTGGGCGGCGCCTCGGGTTCGGCCTGTACGGCGGCAACTGCCAATAATCCCAGCACGGGCCAAAGCCCTATACGCAAAAAACTCATCTCCCCTCCTGCACTGGCGTGCGCTGTGTTTTTGCCGAGCGCCAGACACGACAGGTGCGGGCAAAATGCGGCGCGGCAGATACTAACATCCTGGCTGCGGCGTATAAGTTGCGCAGCGGGCTGCAAACCTGCGCCGCACCGGCCATGACCTGGCTGGATCCCCGTGCTCGGCCGGGGCACTATCAACACAGTGCTCGGGCAGCGAGCGAGTACAACCGGATTGAAAACCATGCCGTCCAGATCCGCGCAGCGTCACAGCGCGCCCACCGATTTATTTCCGGCCCTTGAACCCTATCGCCGCGGGCGCTTGAAGGTCTCAGCCCTGCACACATTGTATTTCGAAGAATGTGGCAATCCGGCCGGCCGACCCCTGGTGTTTTTGCACGGTGGGCCCGGCGGCGGCTGCGAAAGCGCGCAGCGTCGTTATTTCGATCCACGCAAATGGCGCATTGTATTGTTCGATCAACGCGGCTGTGGACGCAGCCGCCCCCACGCCGAATTGCGTGAGAACACCACCTGGGACCTGGTCGCCGACATCGAGCGGCTGCGCGTGCATCTCGCCGTTCGGCAATGGTTGGTGTTTGGTGGAAGCTGGGGCAGCACGCTGGCACTGGCCTATGCCCAAAGCCACCCCACGCGAGTAAGCGCAATGGTGTTACGCGGCATCTTTCTGCTACGGGCCGCTGAAATCGCCTGGTTTTACCAGGAAGGCGCCAGCCAGTTGTTTCCCGACGCCTGGGAAGACTATGTGGGCATTATTCCTAAACGCGAACGCGGTGATCTGCTCGGTGCCTATTACAAACGTCTCACCAGCCGCGATGCACAGCTGCGGCGCAAAGCGGCGCAGGCCTGGTCGGTGTGGGAGGCCAGCACCAGCAAGCTGGTGGGCGATCCGGACCTGATCAAAAAATTCGGCCGCGGGCGATTTGCCGAGGCCTTCGCCCGCATCGAGGCTCATTATTTTATCAATCGCGGTTTTTTCGCCAAGGACGACCAGCTGCTACGCAATATCCGTCGCATCCGGCATATTCCCGGCGTCATTGTGCAGGGTCGCTACGACGTGGTGTGTCCGATGCGTTCGGCCTGGGATCTGCACCGAGCCTGGCCCGAAGCAGAGCTGGTCGTAGTGCCCGATGCCGGGCACTCCATGAGCGAAGGGGGCATTCGTCGCGCCCTCATTGCGTCAACGGACGCCCTGGCGTGAGCTGGGGAGCTTCGGTGCTAAACTGCCGCCGCCCTTGTCCAGCACGATAGAGTCCCTGACCATGACCGTGAAATGCCTGTTATTCCCGCGTCGCTTTACCACTCACGGTGTGGCGCTGGCTATGCTGTTTTGTTTGAGTAGTGCACTGCCGGTGACAGCGGCGGCTGATACCGAAAAGCTGAATGGCAATTGGGTATTGGACGAAGTTGCCTCGGAGTCCTATATCGGTGCGACTAAAATCCTCAAAGCGGAGATCTTGAAACTGAACAGACGCCACAGCAAAGACAAGTTTCCGACTGAAAACAAGAGTGGACACCGTGGCAACAAATACTACGAACAAGAACGCGCCAGCAAAAGATTGCGCGCCGCCGATACCGTCGATGTTGACTGGACGCTGCCCGGCGATCTCGACATCGTCATGAAAGCCAAGACCATCAAAATCTATCAGGCGCGCATGTGTGCGGTAATGTACGACAAGCGTTTTAAACGACTGATCGCGATCAATCCGGCCGGTAATTCCTATTCGGCCAAGGGCACTGAATTTGCTCACGACGGATTGGGCCGGGCCTTCAGCTATTTTGAGCGCGAGACCCTCGTTATCGATACCGATGTCAAAGGCGGCGACCAGCTCATCGAAAAATTCAGCCTCGATGAAAGCGGCGAGGAGCTCAAGATTCTGACCAAATACCGGCGCAGTGATCTGAACCGCACACTGGAATACACGCGCATTTACCGGCGCGGCGAAGCGGCCGCGCCTAGTCCCTGAAACGGGCCCGCGAGAAAGGTTACGACAAGGGGCTCACGCCCCTTTTTTTTTGCCTGGGCGGAGCAGCGGTGCCTGGGCGCGAATGTGCGCCACACACATCTCAATGACGGCGGCTGGCAAGTCCGCCGGGCGCGTGCCCGGCACCGGCGAGCGCAGACCACTGGCGGCAATGTCTGCCAGGCCATGCACCGCACACCACAAAGAAAAAGCCTGGGCCGCGCTATCGACCACACCGCAAGCGGCGACGCCGTTGACGAGGGTGCCGTAGGCCTCGGCGCTGGCGGCTTGCACCTCGACGTTTTCGAGTAAAACACGCTTGCGCCCGAACATCAGTTCATACCAGCTGGGGTGACGGTAACCGAAGCGAACATAGGCCGTGAGCCCGGCCGCGAGACGTTCGAACGGGTCGTCAAACTTGGCCGTCGCGGTCCGCACGGCCGCTGTCAGGCGTCTAAAACAAGCTGCCGCGACCGCCACCTGTAAAGCATCAAAATTGACGAAATGTCGATACGGCGCGGTCTGAGACACGGCGCAGGCCCGTGCCAGCGCGCGCCAGGATGGCAGTTCGCCGTGTTCATCAAGGGCATTAAGTGCGGCATCGAGCAATGCTTCGCGCAGATCACCATGATGGTAGTTGCTGGCCATGCCGGCATGCTGCCCACTCGTGTTGACACTGTCAACTCCGGCACCTATTATGTTTACACTGTCATCATTAGCAAGCCGTACAAACAACGAAGGACGCCGCCATGCATGCTCAACCCTTGTTGGAGACGAGTTCGCCGTCGCTGCCCCGGCGCGAGAGCAGTGCTTTACGCGGACTCGATCACGAACACGATTTTCAGCCATTGCGGGTAGAAGGCCGCGTGCCGTCTGATCTGCGCGGCACTTTGTTCCGCAACGGCCCGGCGCGTTTTGACATCGGCACACGACCCCATTGGTTTGATGGCACGGGCGCGGTCAGTGCGGTGCGGCTCGACGGTGGCAGCGCGAGCGGCGCGGTACGCATCACCCACACGGCCAGCGTCGATGCGGATCAACAGGCCACACATCCCAGCTACGGTGGCTTTCGCCAACCCATGAGCCGTGCCCGCAGTCTCGCCGCCCTGTTCGGCGCGCCGGCCATCCGCAATACCGCGAACATCAATGTACTGCCCTGGCAAGGCCGGCTGTTTGCACTCTACGAAACCACCCTGCCGGTTGAGCTCGATGCGCAGACGCTCGCCACTCGTGGCGAAACTTCGCTCAACGGGCTCATACAAGGCGCCTGGAATGCCCACCCCCATCGCGTCGCGAGTCGTCGCGCGATTTATCAATTCGGCCTGCGTATCGGCCCGCGGGTGTGGCTGGATCTCTACGAGTTACCGTCCCAAGGGGCGGCGCGGCGTCTGCATTCCATCGCGCTACCGGGTGTAACCGAAGTCCACGATTTTTTTGCGACCGACAATCACCTGGTGTTTGTGCTGCCACCGCTGTGGT
>JANOXY010000509.1:0-4193 GCA_031418675.1 Pseudomonadota bacterium | reverse complement strand
GGTGATCCTGGATCGCACGCCGTTTTACGCCGAATCGGGCGGCCAGGTTGGGGATCGTGGTCAACTGTCGAACAGCAACGGTCTGTTTGATGTTGTTGATACGCGCAAACAAGGGGGGCTGTTCCTGCACACCGGCCGCATGCGCAGTGGCACACTGGCGCTCGGTGATACGCTCGCCGCGCAGGTCGAAGATGAACGCCGGCAGGCGACCCGCCTCAATCATTCCGCGACGCACCTGATGCATGCAGCGCTACGCGCGGTGCTAGGACAGCACGTGGAGCAGAAGGGATCGTTGGTTGACGCGGAGCGTCTGCGTTTCGACTTTTCCCATCCGCAAGCCGTCAGCCGTGAGGAGATCATCGCGGTTGAGCGCCTGGTCAACGCTGAGGTCCGCCGCAATCTCGACGTAACAGCAGACGTGATGCCTTACAAACAGGCCATCAGCAGCGGTGCCATGGCCTTGTTCGGCGAGAAATACGGCGATGAGGTGCGGGTGTTGCGCATGGGCGAATTCTCTGTGGAATTGTGCGGTGGCACCCATGTCAGCCGCACCGGAGATATTGGCGCCTTCAAAATAGTCAGCGAGTCGGGCGTCGCCTCCGGTGTGCGGCGCATAGAGGCCGTCACCGGTGATAACGCAGTGAGCTATACGCTTGAAGCCGAGGCCAGTCTCGAGCGGATTGCCAGCTTGGTGCGGGCCAATGCCGGTGAAGTTGAACCTAAACTCAAACAAGTGATGGAACGCAGCCGCGCACTGGAAAAAGAGATCCAGGAATTAAAAACCCGGCTGGCGGGCGCCTCGGGCCGCGACATCGCAGCCAGCGCCCAGGACATCGGCGGTGCCAAGCTGATAGTCGAGATCATCGAGGGGGCGGACATGAACGCCCTGCGCGCAACCTGCGACAGTTTAAAAGATCGTTTCGCGCGCGCCGTGGTCGTGTTGGCCACCGTCGAGGATGATAAAGTGCGCCTTATCGCGGGCGTCACCAAAACCATGACCGCGATGGTACACGCGGGCGACCTCATCAATCATGTCGCTCGTCAGGTCGGGGGTAAGGGCGGTGGACGCCCTGACCTGGCCCAAGCCGGCGGCACTGATCCCAGCCGGCTCGAAGAGGCCATGCGCTCCGTGACCCCGTGGGTTATTGAGCGGGCGGCACAGAATCCCTGAACTCCACTTGTAGCGGGACTCGTCAGAGTTTGACGCGCAAGGGCGGCTATTGGCGTAAATCAGGTTTGGAACCAGCATGAGCACCATTGTTCAGAAATTTGGCGGGACCTCGGTCGGCGATGTGCAACGTATCGAAGCCGTGGCCGAGCGTGTGGCGCGCACCCAGCGTGCGGGTCATCAAGTGGTGGTTGTGGTGTCGGCGATGTCCGGCGAGACCGATCGACTGCTGGGCCTGGCCAAAGCCATCGACCCGCGCATTACGGGCCGTGAACTCGATGTGCTGTTGGCAACCGGCGAGCAGGTCACCATTGCGCTGTTGTGCATGGCCCTGAACAAACTAGGCGTGCCGGCGGTGTCCTACACCGGCTCCCAGGTCAAGATCCTGACCGACAGTGCGTTCAATAAAGCACGTATCGAAGCCATTGATGAACACCGTGTGCGGGCCGATCTCGACGCTGGCCGCGTGACAGTGGTAGCTGGTTTTCAGGGCATCGATGAACAAGGCAACATCACCACCCTCGGACGTGGTGGGTCCGATACGACGGCCGTTGCATTAGCCGCGGCGCTCAAAGCCGACGAGTGCCAGATCTACACCGATGTGGATGGCGTCTATACCACTGACCCACGCATTGTGCCGGAAGCGCGCCGCCTGGATCGCATCACCTACGAAGAAATGCTCGAGATGGCCAGTCTCGGCGCCAAGGTGCTGCAGATCCGGTCGGTGGAATTCGCGAGCAAGTATCAGGTCAACCTGCGGGTTTTGTCGTCGTTCGAAGAAGGCACCGGCACGTTGATCACGACTGAGGAAAACATCATGGAGCAAGCACTCATATCGGGCGTCACCCTGAATCGTGACGAAGCCCAAGTCACGGTTGCCGGTGTGCCGGACAGGCCAGGCGTCGCGAGCGGCATACTTGGGCCGGTGGCGGCCGCCAATATAGAAGTCGACATGATCGTCCAGAACACGGGCGCCGATGAGACGACGGATTTCACCTTCACCGTCAACCGCAACGATTATGAGCGCACAGTTGAGATCCTGGAGCGCGTTGCCCGCGAAATGGGCGCCAAGGGTGTGCGTGGCGACCGCAAGATTGTCAAGATTTCGATCGTTGGCGTTGGCATGCGTTCCCATGCGGGCATCGCCAGTCGCATGTTCAAGGCGCTCGCCGACGATGGCATCAACATTCGCATGATTTCGACCTCCGAGATAAAGATCTCCGTCGTGGTCGATGAAAAGTACTCTGAACTTGGTGTGCGGATTCTGCATGCGGAGTTCGGTCTGGAGAAACCGCCGCACAGCAGTCCCGCCTGAATAGGCGATGGGCGTGGTGGCGATTTCGCCAGGAACTTGTCCCTGGCACCCGATACATTGAATCATCGGGGAAAGATAGTTGTCGTAGCTGGGAGCGCCTGGCTTAGGCAGTGCTCGTTAAACAACCGTGAGTTTCGCAGGAGCGGCACTCGGTAGATGGAGAAACGGTATGCTGATACTGACCAGACGGGTTGGTGAATCTTTAATGATTGGTGACAACGTGACTGTCACTGTGCTGGGTATCAAGGGTAACCAGGTTCGCATCGGCGTGGACGCGCCGAAGGACGTTTCTGTGCACCGCGAGGAGATTTACCAGCGCATCCAACAAGAAGGCGGTGAAGACGTGGGCAATAAAGCAGACTAATTTTGCGGAGTTGATCATCCGATACCCGCCTAGCGTATCGAAGCTTTGATTGGACAGGTCCTAATCCCGATCTGACCATCTCTCTCCCGACCCGAGTCCCTCGAGCGCTCCCAGCAGCGCAAACATCCCGAACAAGATGATCAAAGCGGCAGCCAATCCCAAATAGGGCCCGTGCGCCTGGATTTCTGTGATTCACCAATGACCGTGACCCGCGCCAGCGGTATTGCAACTTTACCCTGCCGGCAGCCGCGGTTATTCTGCACTCCCCGGAGAGATGGCCGAGTGGCTGAAGGCGCTCCCCTGCTAAGGGAGTATGGGTCAAAAGCCCATCGAGGGTTCGAATCCCTCTCTCTCCGCCAAATATTATCATTAACCCCTTGATAAATAAATAAAATAATCTAGTATCTTCATTTACGTACCACAAAAAAGCCCACATTTCGGATTTGTAGCTCGGGGTGCAAAGGGCCAATCACGATGGCCAGTGGACGGGCTGATTGTTGCGCCTCACTGCAGCGCTAGTCTTGGGTCGGTTAGTCCCGGACTGCCGGGCTAGGCAGCCGGACGACGACGGTCGACACCCACCCCGAAGGGCATGCTGCGCTGCGGCGAGCGGCCGTCATCGACCCTACCGGGCCTCACCACCCCGGCTTCTATTTTTCCCGAAAGGAGACAGTAAGACCGGTTTGACAACAGCTAGACGCACACTCGCCATAACGGATGTGGGCGCAACGGTTGAAGCTGGTATTCAAGATTGACATCTTGACCTGCGAGTACTGTGGTGGCGCGGTCAAGCTGATCGCGAGCATCGAAGATCCGGTGGTGATCAAGAAAATCCTCGATCATCTCGCGCAGGCCGAGGCCGCGACGCCAGGGTTCAGACCCTTCGCCCGCGCGCCGCCGCAACAAGAGTTACCGGGCCCGAAGGAACCGGGCTGACGGCAGATCCTTCTCTACACATGGACGCGAGGCTGGCCTGACACCCGGTTTGGGCTCACTCGCGCCAGCGCACCCGAGAAGCTGCTATGCCCTGTTGGCGCCGACACGAAAGTGAGCCATTTCCAAGTAGCGCGCCGACATTATGGTGAGCCAGTCCGGTCCGCTCACGAACCGCGTGACCCTTGAAAATTTCCCCAAATTATCTGGCTCATCGCAATGCCGGCACGGTGGCTCAATCCGAGGCCGGCGCCAACACACTACTAAGTACGGCGTGTTAGGCGCGATCAAAGCAGTGAAAAATTTCGTCAAGCCGTCGCTGGTCGTGCCGCCGATGTATTTCGGGCAATACCACCCGCTCACGTCTATTGCAGTTGCACGTGCTTTAGTCCGCTAGCGGCCCTCAACCAGCC
>JANOXY010000508.1:0-22584 GCA_031418675.1 Pseudomonadota bacterium | reverse complement strand
CCGTAGGCGTCCACGGTGCCGGACGCATTGGGCGGCTGTACGGCGCAGGCGTGTTCGAATTCGACGATGCAGGGCCCTTGCACCCGCGCGCCTTCGCCCAGCGCATGACCGTCGTAGATACTACTCTCGTGCCAGGCACGGTCAAAATAGACTTGGCGTCGACCCTTGATGGGCTCACGGCCGGCGGTTTCGAGCCTGCGCGCCGGCGGCCGCGCGGTTTTGCCCACCGCGGTCACCCCCAGAGAAACGATAGCCGGCGCGAAGTCGTCCGAGCTCACGCCGAACTCCAGCTCATGGCACTTGTGGAAGTTGCTGGCGATGAGCGGCAGATCATGGGCCGTCAGTCGTCCCGACGGCATCGGCGTCTCCACTTCGTAACTCTGGCCGACGTAGCGCATCTGCGCTGAGCGGCTGAGCAACACATCGGCCGCCTTGACACCATCGGCCTCGAGCAGGGTTATGGCGTCTTTTTCCAGCTGCTCATACATGCCGTTAATGGTCTCGATCTCGGCTGCCGCCACGGGCGAGAAATAAAAGGCCTCGAGGTCATGGCGCAGATCCATCGCGGTGGCGCCAAAGGCCGAGGCCACGCCCGCTTCGCGTGGCACGATGATGCGCGGGATATTCATGGAGTCGGCAACAAAGCAGGCGTGCATCGCACCCGCACCACCAAAGCTGGCGAGGATAAAGTCGCGCGGATCGCGACCGCGGGCGACGATGACCTTTTTCACCGCCTGGGCCATGTTCTCGCAACCAATACGAATCATGCCGTCGGCGGTTTCAATGGCCGAAAGCCCGAATTCTGCGGCGAGACGTTCCATGGCCGCTGCGGCGCCGGCGTGGTCGAGTTTCATTTTGCCGCCCAGGGTCGGCTCTATGCGCCCGAGCAGGAGGTTCGCGTCGGTAATCGTCGGCAGCGTACCGCCACGGCCATAACACACCGGGCCAGGTTCCGAGCCCGCACTGTGCGGTCCCACGCGTAGTGAGCCACCCTCATCTACCCAACCGATCGACCCACCGCCGGCACCCACGCTGTGGATGTCCAGCATCGGCACGATGACCGGGATCTCCCATTCGATTTCGTGATCACGAGTGACCAGGCCCTTGCCGTTTTCGACGATCGAGACATCGAAGCTGGTGCCGCCCACGTCGGTGTGAATGATGTTCGGGCAGTCACCCTTCAACTGGGACAAATAGGCCGCGTAGGCGACACCACCGGCCGGGCCGGATTCAATCAATTCTTCAGGATGCTGCTTGGCATAATCAACGCCGGTAATGCCACCGCTGCTTTTCAGAATCAACAAGCGTCCGGCAAAACCCGCGTCCTTGAGACTTGATTCCAGGCGATCGAAGTAGCGCTCCATGACCGGCATGGTCGCAGCGCGAATGGCGGTGGTGGCAAAACGACCGTGCTCGCGGAACACCGGCCGGGTATCGGCTGATGTCACGCAATAAATGCCAGGATTCACCTCCAGGACGATGTCGCGCATCTGGTTCTCGTGGGCAGCGTTGACATAGGAGTTGATGAACGCGATGGCGACGGACTTGATCTCCGCGGTCTTGATTTTTGCGGCGATAGCCAGTGCTTCGTCACGCTGCAGGGGACGCACCACTTGCCCCTTCATGTTCATGCGTTCGTTGACGGTGTAACGAAACCGACGCTTGATGAGTGGCCTGGGCTTGGTCTGATAGGGATCGTACAGCGCTTCGCGGTGTTGACGGCCGATTTCGATGGTGTCGCGAAAGCCATCGGTGGTGATCATCGCAGCTTCGGGATAGTCGCGTGTGATGAGCGCGTTGGTGGCGGTCGTGGTGCCATGCATCAGGTGGGAGATCTCGGCTGGCGCGATGCCGGCTTCGCGAATTGCGTTCAGCACGCCCACCGCGCGGTCATGCTTGGTGGTCAGGACCTTTGACGTCAGTTGCCGGGCACCGCCGTCCTCCCACGCGAACAAATCGGTGAAAGTTCCGCCTACGTCTATACCTACACGCCACATATACTTCATCCTCGGTCGGATCATGGGTCAACGTTGCGCGACCCAGGTTTTCAGGGCAGGTCAAACCACGCCCGTGGCGCATCATAACGAGATTGCAACATTAGGCGGCACGATCTTGCGCCCCGCCCACCGACGCTTCGCACTACTCATCACAACACACGAAGTTGGACATTGCCCGCGGTTTGCCCGGGAATCTTAAAAGTGTACATTGGCGACGGGTCTGGCGCGCCGCCCACGCAGGAGAACAAACCGGTTGCTGGACCGGTTGGATAATTTTAAGGACCAGCCATGAGCGATCATCATCATCACGACGACGACGACGAGCACGATCACCATCACCCCCACGGTAATCGGCCCCTGACAGACCCGGAGTTGCGCGTCAAAGCGCTCGAACAGGTGCTGACCGAAAAAGGCCTCATCGACCCGCTCACGGTCGATGCCCTGATCGAGACCTACGAAACCAAGGTCGGCCCCCACAATGGTGCGCGGGTCGTGGCTCGCGCCTGGATCGATCGCGAATACAAGCAGCGACTGTTGAACAACGGCACCGCCGCCATTGCCGAACTCGGCTTTTCCGGCATCCAGGGCGAAGACATGGTGGTCGTCGAGAATACGGAAACCGTACACAACGTCCTGGTCTGTACCCTGTGCTCGTGTTACCCGTGGCCGACCCTGGGACTGCCACCCGCCTGGTACAAGGCCGCACCCTACCGTTCGCGGGTCATCAGCGACCCGCGCGGGGTTTTGAAAGAATTTGGTCTGAAGCTCGGCGAAGACGTGGAAGTGCGGGTGTGGGACAGCACGGCCGAGCTGCGTTACATGGTGCTGCCGGAGCGCCCGCCCGGCACCGAGCGCATGGGCGAAGATGAGTTGGCAGCACTGGTGACGCGCGATGCCATGATCGGGGTGGCCAAAATCCCCTCACCCAAGCGTTGAGATCGCAGCGATGAACGGCATACATGATCTCGGGGGCATGCACGGTTTTGGGCCGATCAATCCGGAACAGGACGAACCGGTGTTCCATAACGACTGGGAAAAACGCGTGCTGGGCTTGTTTTTGCCGCTAGCTGCCACCGGCCTGTTCAACGTCGACCTGTTTCGCCATGCGATCGAGCGTATGGGCGCGGTGAATTATTTGCAGACCTCCTACTACGAACATTGGCTGCACGCATTTGAAACCGTGGCATTGGAAAAAGGCGTGTTGACCGCCGAAGAGCTGCGCACCGGTCACGCCATCGGCGGCGATGCCAAGGCCACACCTGCGCTGGCGCCCGACGCGGTGCCCAAGATCGTCGCCAAGGGCGGTAGTGCACGGGTGGACATGGACGTCAAAGCCAAATTCAAGGAAGGCGATATGGTGGTCGTCAAGAACATGAACCCCATCGGCCACACGCGTCTGCCGCGCTATTGCCGTGACAAACTCGGCTGCATCGACCGTGACCACGGTGTATTCCTCTTTCCCGACACCCACGCCCACGGCAAGGGCGAAAAGCCGCAACACTGTTACAGCGTCTATTTCAGCGCCCAGGAACTGTGGGGACCCAAAGCATCGCGCAATGACTCGGTCTACGTCGATTTATTCGACGACTATCTGATGCCGGCATGAGCACCATCGCCGACGTGCCAGCGGTGCGTGATATTCCCCATATTCCAACCAATGCCGAACAGGAAATTGTTTTCAACTTCCCGTGGGAGGCAAAAGCCTTCGCCCTGGTCGTTCATCTCCATCAGCAAGGTCACTACACCTGGGTCGAATGGGCTGAAACCTTGAGCGCAGAGATCAAGGCCGCAGGCGCTGACGATGATGGCAGTGCTTATTACCTGTTGTGGTTATCAGCGGCGGAGAAGCTGGTGGCACGCAAGGCATTGGCCGGCGCCGACGAAATCAGTGCACGGAAACGCAGCCTTGAGTGCGAGCAGGGCGGACCGGCGCCGTAGCGCCCCTGAGCGGTCCCCCGAATCGGGTGCAGACAAGCCAGCACCTGCATGAACACCAGACCACCCACCTTGCTGCTGTTCGACCTCGGCGGCGTACTGCTGGAAAACACGGCCTTCGACGCACTCACACAGCTGAGCTCAAGCCCATTGGGCCTTGGCGACTTCAAGGAACGTTGGTTGAGTTCGCCCGCGGTGCGGCGTTTTGAACTGGGCCACAGCGCACCACGCGATTTTGCCACTGCGTTTCTCGACGAATGGCAGGTGGCGCTGTCGCCGGATGAATTCCTGCACGAATTCACCGCCTGGCCGCGGGGTTTCTACCCGGGTGCGCGGGAATTATTGACCACCCTGCGCAAGGATTTTCGCACCGCTTGTCTCAGCAACTCCAACGCACTGCACTGGGAAAAATTTGGCGGCTTCCAAGGCATATTCGATTACGCCCTGTCCTCCCATCGCCTGGGTGTGATCAAGCCCGATCAAAGCGCTTTCCTGCGCGCCCTTGAGATCTGCGCGGTTGCACCGGCGGAGGTGTATTTTTTCGACGACTCGCTGTCCAACATACGCAGCGCCGAACGCCTCGGTCTGCGGGCGTTCCACGTTGAGGGTGTGGTGCAACTGAAGCATGTGCTGAGCGCCCACGGTCTGTTGGCGATCTGATCCCGTCCCGTTCCCGCCACAGCGTCGGTGTGCGCGGATCAGTGTTTGGCCGCGACGCGGCCTGTCCTTGAGATTACACCTCGTGGTGATTCAGCCAGCGGGGACGTCAGTGAACTTGTGCTTCCCCGCCCACCCCGCATCCAGAGTGGTCATCGCGCGGATGGATATCAGTACCCCGGCAATGCGCCACTGCCCCTGGCTTCGCACAAAATCCCAGTCATAGCTTCCCCAACCCAAAACCGAGCTCATGCCACGCTCCTGGGTTACGTGCCAGTACATAAAAACCTTGGCGGTATCTCCGCTGATGCGCGTGTCGTCGTTGGCAAAATAACGGCGCGGCTGGTCGAAACGCGCCCAGTACTCGTCATAAAAAGCCATCACCGCGTCGATACCCACCACGTCAACCTGCCAGGCGGGGATCCGCACTCGCGCGTCGTGTGTAAAAAGCGTGCGTAGCAGTTCGGGGCGCTTGTCGTCGACGGCGATTGCGTACTGGCTCAGCACGGTGCGTAAGGCAAGCACCGCTTGCAGTTCACCAACCTGCTGTTCGAGTTGGGCGAGGCGTTGTTCAATGGCGTTCATGATTTCCTCGCAGTGATTTTCGACCGGGTTCAGAGCAGGTAAGGAGTTGAGGGTTGGGCCAGCGGCTCGCGCCAAACAAAGGTTCGCAGCGGAGCTGCGAGCAGTATTGTCACATCCGTGGTGGGTCTCAGACAGGTCGCCCGCTTGATTTGTTACTGCTCGCGCTTGCGGCAACTAAACAATAAGAAAATCCAATGGCGCCAACTGACTGGCAGAGAGCGCCAGACCATGGCCGCTGTAAAGCGTTGCAAATTGCACAGCATGTCCCGCGCCGTTGCCATCGGCGTCGTAAAACAGAGCGCCGCTATGGGTGTTGAACAAGATGAAGTCGTTGGCATCGAGCGCGATGCCCTGACTGTTTTCGCGGTAGTTGTCAGCCGCCAAGGCACCCGGGACCCGCAGTTTCGAAAACAAGGCGTTTTCGAGCGTGATGGTGTCGTCGACGGCGCGGAAATCAAGAACCTGGTCGCGGCCGCTGAAGGAGTATTTATCAAACAGAAAGCTATCCTTGCCCGCCCCACCTATGAGCCTGTCGTTACCAGCACCGCCGGTCAGCGCGTCAGCGCCAGCTGCGCCGTTCAGGACGTCGTTACCCTTGCCGCCACTGAGCGTATTGCCGCCGCTGCTGCCGGTTAACCGGTCGGCATGAATCGAACCATTGAGATTCTCAATCGACGACAGCGTATCCCGGCCAGCACCACCCGTGGTCTGGCTGGTGCTGACCGTCAGGTTTACCACCACGGCGCGGGAGGCGGTTGCGTAATCGGCAGTATCGGCACCAGTGCCGCCGCGCAGTCGATCATCACCGGCGCCACCTGAGAGCAAATCGGCACCGGCGCCACCGTCCAACAGGTCGTTGCCATTGGCACCATAGATTTTGTCGGCGCCGACGAGACCGGAAATATGGTTGGCCAGACTGTTGCCGATCAGGCGATCCGCGCCCGCCGAGCCCAAGGCGTTTTCGTACTCGCCGTAGAACCAACGCAAGTTCTGCGGGCCACCATCAAGGTCATCGAGTCTGAGCGCGTCCGCGCTACTCATTGCCACCCCGACAAGATGCGCCGCACCGGTGATGGTCGTACCCATGTGCAAATAGGCGCCCGTCGTGAAGAGGCCGAGATCGATGGTATCGATGCCACCTTTATCGAAGTAGACCCGGTAGCCACTGGTGCCGGCGCCGATAGTGTCGTTGCCTGCCGTGTGGGTGCCCGTGCCTTCACCATAGGCCTGTTGCAGGGCGATCACGTCGAGGATCATCGGGGTGTGGGGTTCATCGAGCGGACTGTCGTCCGCATAGGACATGATGCTGAAATACTCTTTGTACATGTCCTTGGGAACCACGGTACGAAAGCCGAGCTTGGCAAAGCCCAGGTTGCGAGTGGCGGCGTAGTCGGCGGTGATTATCGGTATGTCATCCGTAAAGTCACTGTGGGGATGGGAGAGCCCCAGGGAATGCAGCAGTTCATGCATGAGCGTGGTGCGGCTGGGCGTGCCGACATCAAAGGTCTTTTCCGCCAGGAAAGACTCATTGATGAAAACATCGCCCGTCGCTCCGGTGTATTCCAGCTCCGCGTCGGTGTCGCCGCCCGCCAGCCCGACCCACTCGATGTCCCCACGTCGTATGAGAGAGATATTGATATCGGACAGATTGGCCGTCGCGACGTCGGCCGGATTGACGACGCTGTCGGCGTCGATAGTGTCGATGTTGCCCTGCCATCGGAAATCAACATTGGCAAATTGCTGGATGATGTTCAGGGTTTCGCTGATATGGGTCAGGGTCTCGGTCTCAGTCTCCGTCTCGGTGGCCCAATTCACCTCGGCCGCACCGTTGGTATAAATGTCCCCGTAGAACCTCAAACTGGCCTGATCGTCGACCGTGAACGAATCGGACACCGAAACCCGGATCGGGCCGGTATAAACGTAGTTGCTGGCGCCAACTGCGTCGAAATTGAACATCGCCCGCGTAATCGCCGTCGTCGGTCGGTAGGTGGCGATGGTGGCCATGGGGGGTGTGCCGTCCGTAGTTGTTCGGGCCTTAGCGGCCGCTGCGCGCTGGCAGCTTAGCTGGGGGAAAAAAGTCTAACGTATGATGGACCATCACCCCATTGTCCGGGACCTGCACGGAGCCCGTCAGTTCGCCGTTTCTTGAACAGTTACACACAGTCCGATGAGCCAAACACCCCATCTCACGCCCGTACTGGTCGGCATCGGCGTTGCGAGCCGCCGCGAACAAGACTGGACAGCCGCGCTGGAACCCTTGGACCTGATGCTCGAGGCGGTGCGCGCCGCAGGGCATGACACAGGCCAGGTTGCGCTATTGCCAGGCTGCCAATACATCGCCGTGCCGCGTGGCCGCTGGCGCTATCGCAACCCGGCGGGCGCGATTGCAGCACACATTGCCGCGCCGCAGGCAACCACGGTATTGGCCAGCGTCGGCGTATTGCAACAAAGTTTATTGGGCGAAGCCTGTGCACGCATAACGCGCGGCGAGGCGCACACCACCCTGGTCGCCGGTGCGGACGCTGGCTACCGCCTGCTGCGTGCGCAAATCGCCGGTGTCGCTGCCCCGGAACGCGAGCAGCACGATGAGCCTGACCACTACCTCGCGCCCAAGGAAAACTTGTTTCACGCCGTTGAAACCCACGCCGGCTTCGAGATGCCGGTCGGTTTGTACGCCATCATGGAGAGTGCCTGGCGTGCCCGCCAGGGCTGGTCGCTGAACGAGCATCGTGATCGTCTAGCGAATTTGTATGGGGACTTCGCCAAGATTGCAGCGGCCAACCCCCACGCCTGGCAACGCACCCCGCTCGCTGCCGCACACATCCGCGCGGCCAGCGCACACAATCCTATGCAGGCCTTTCCCTATACCCGCGCCCACTGTTCCACCTGGAATGTCGATCAGGCGGCAGCCCTGTTGTTCTGCTCCGAAGCGCGCGCCATAGAACTCGGCATTGCCCGCGAAAAATGGATCTATCCACTTGCCAGCACGGTATCCAACCATATGGCAACGGTCAGCGCGCGTGCCGACCTGAGCCGTTGCGTTGGCGTCGATCTTGCCGGCCAGGCCGCTCTGGACGCCGCGGGCCTGAGCATAGACCAGGTGGATCTGCTGGAGCTTTACAGTTGTTTCCCCATCGCGGTCAGCAGTTATGCCGAAGCGCTGCACGTGACCCTGCCACGCGCGCTGACCATCACCGGCGGCATGGCCTTTGCGGGGGGTCCTTTCAATAACTATGTTTTGCAGGCCAGCTGCCGCGCGGCTGAATTGTTGCGCGTGCAGAGACAGGGCACGGCCCTGGTCAGCAGCGTGTCGGGCATGCTGACCAAACCGGGTTTTGGTTTGTGGTCAGCAGCGCCGGGCCACCAAGGATTTATCGAAGCCGACCTCAGCGCCGCCGTTGCGGCGCTGAGTACGACGGTGCCGGTACTGGATTCCTACACGGGCTCAGCAGCGATCGCCGGTTATACCGTCCTGTATGGTCGTGCACAGCGCCCGCGCGCCGTGGCGCTGGTCGATACACCCGCCGGTGCGAGGGTGCTGACCAGCAGCGAAGATCCCGCGCTTATCGGTCGTCTGGAGCGCGAGGAATACGTTGGCCGTGTCATGCACATCAAGGGCACGCAGCTGCACGAGGCAAGCTCATCATGACCCCTGCCGAACGCACCCCGGTACTGATCGGCATCGGTCTCGCCAGCTGCCGTGAAGACGATCCCACGCGCGCCCTGGAACCCATGGATCTGATGCACACGGCTGTTGCAGCCGCCGGTCGCGATGCTGGCCACGCCGCGGCGCTGAGCGGTGTGCAATACATCGCTGTGCCACGCGGCCGTTGGACCTATCGCAATCCGGCCGGTGAGATCGCCACGCGTATCGGCGCCCCGCATGCCACCACGGTCTTGAGCAGTGTCGGCGTACTGCAGCAGTCATTATTGGGTGAAGCCTGCGCCCGCATCGCGCGCGGCGAAGCCCATACCACCCTGGTGACCGGTGCCGATGCGGGCTATCGGCTGTTGCGCGCGCAATTGGCCGGTGTCGAATTGCGGGACCGCGATCAGAACGACGATCCCGATGTCTTCATCGCGCCCAAAGACGAGCTGCGCCACCCCGTCGAGCTGCGTGCGGGGCTCAAGATGCCGGTCGGACTTTACGCCATGATGGAAAGCGCTTACCGCGCGCGCCAGGCCTGGTCACTCGACGAGCATCGCGATCGGCTGGCCGCACTGTACGCGCGCTTCAGCACCATTGCCGCCACCAATCCCCACGCCTGGCATCGCGAGTCTTACCACGCCGCACAGATCCGGACAGCCAGCCCGCACAATCCGATGCAGGCCTTTCCCTATACCCGTCTGCATGTCTCGACCTGGAATGTTGATCAGGCGGCGGCATTGTTGTTTTGCTCCGCGGCGCGCGCCGAGGCACTCGGTATTCCCCGCGCGCGCTGGATCTACGCCCTGGCCAGCAGCGAATCCAATCACATGGTGCCGGTCAGCGCGCGCGCCGATCTGTCGTCTTGCCCAGGCGCCCGCATCACTGCGCAGGCCGCCTTGCATGGCGCGCAGGTCGACGTCGCGGATCTCAACCTGATCGAGCTTTACAGTTGTTTTCCGGTCGCCGTCGAAACCTATGCCGAGGCCTTAGGGTTGTCACTCGAACGGGATCTCACGGTCACGGGCGGCATGCCTTTTGCCGGTGGCCCCTATAACAACTACGTCCTGCAAGCGAGCGCACGGGCCGCCGAGCTGTTGCGCGCCGGTAGCCAGGGCACAGCGCTGGTAGGCAGTGTGTCTGGTGTGCTCACCAAACAAGGGTTCGGTTTGTGGTCGACGCTGCCCGCCACGCGCCCCTTTGTGCATGCCGATGTCAGCCGCGAAGTAGCCCCTGGCTTGGCCACCTGCGAGGTATTGGACGGCTACCACGGTGCCGCCACGGTGGCCGGCTATACCGTGCTGCACGGCCGCGATCAAACACCGCGGGGCGTGGCCTTGCTCAATACACCCACTGGGCAACGGGTACTTGCCACCAGTGACGAAACGAACCTGGTGGCCACCATGCAGAGCGAGGAATGGGTTGGGCGCACGCTGCGCATCGCCGGCACCAGCCTCATGTGGGATCGTGACCTGGATCAAACGCGCACAGGTGCCCGGCAGGCACGCTAGCCCCTGCACAAGCATCGCCCAGGCGCTCGATCTTGCCGCCGCGGATCGTGCCATGAGCCCCGAGGCGATGGCCGATGCACTGCTCGCAAGCTTGCTCACGCACCTGGTCAAGGTGCGCACCCGCAAAGATCTGATGAGCTTTATCGAATTCCAGCTGGAGGCCGCCGGCGAGGACGAGTTTGTCATTACCCGCGGCAGTTAGCGACACTGCGTTCAGTGTGCGAATAAATTCGCACCTACGGTATGTCGTCGGCGTGATGTATTCCGTAGGTCCGACTTCAGTCGGACATTCCCTTGTGCGAAGTTTTCGGAGCCGCTGGGCTGAGACCGATCAACGCACACCGGTCAGTCGATAGCCCGGCCGATGTGACGCAAAACAAATTGTGCGTCGGGGTAGGACGAGCTGCGCGCCACTTAAAACCTCTTGCAGCATGGGCCGCCCATTGGCCGACAGCTCAGTCGTTTGCCCCGTGGGCCACTATTTTGTGCGCAGCTGCACGGCAAGCCATTCGCTGATATCGCGATTGGCCCGTCGCGCGATGGCTGTGCCGGGCATCAAACCATCAAAACCGTGGGGTGCGCCGGGATAAACGTGCAACTCCACGGGCACGCCGGCATGGCGCAGGCGGTTGGCGTAGTCCACATCTTCATCGGCGAAACCATCCAGGGCACCCACCGAAATATAGGTTGGTGGCAAGCCACGCAAGTCAGTCGCGCGCGCGGCAGCGGCGTAACCAGGCACCTCGTCTTTTTTCAGTGAGCCCAGGTAACTATCCCAGCCATAGCGATTGGCATGGGGTGGCCAGATCGGATCGTTCCAGCTGCTCGAGACCGTGATCTGACGGTCGTCGATCATCGGATACATCAGTGCCTGAAATGCCACGGGTAGCTCACCGCGATCGCGCACCAGCAAAGCCAGCGCAGCGGCCAGCCCACCGCCGGCGCTGGCGCCACCGATACCGATGCGCGTCGCGTCGACACCGAGCTCTTCGGCATGGGCAAACAACCATTTCAGGCCAGCGTAACAATCCTCGAGCGGGCCCGGATATTTTGATTCCGGCGCGAGCGCGTACTCCACCGACACACCAACACAGCTCAGGCGCGGGCACCAGCGATCAAAGCGCGGATCATCACCGATGTTGCGCCCGAGGATCAGACCACCGCCGTGCATCCAATAAATACAGGGCAACAGGCCACGCGCCGTTTTCTCCCGATGCACGCGCACGCTGACCGGCGGGCGCTCGGCAACGGCGTAGTTGCGACGCTCCACCGCATCGGACAAAGGTGGCAGGGGTGTCGCATCCCGTTGCGCGCGAATGCTACCCAGCGTCGCGTCGGACAACTCGCCAAAACGCACACCCAGCGCCGCTAGTGCTTCGGCTACTTCCGCATCGATCAAGGTCATGACATCAACTGTGCTGGTCATCGTAGCGCGCCTCGTCGCGTGATTAATGGCCTGAAATCGCGGGCGCCGCAGCGCCCCACGTGCGCGGCCAACAAACCGCGCTCCGCACCCTCGCCCCGGCTCACACCGCGTCAACCTTGGCGGCAAACTGGGTCAAGTCGATATTCTCACTCACCATCAAATCGGTGCGCTTCATGAACTTCGGCTCGATGAACCACAGCAGCAATGGCAACACGATCAGGGATAACAGCATGTTGATCAGCATGACCGCCACCAACAGGATGCCCATATCGGCCATGAATTTCAGATCCGAGAGGAAATACCAGGGCAGGATCCCGATCAGCATGATGGTGGCGGTAAACATGATGGCCTTGCCGGTGGTCGTCATGGCGGCATTGATGGCCTTCTTGATGTCGTGATCGTGGGCCGAATACTCCTCGCAGATGCGCGACAGAAGATAAATGCCGTAATCGATGCCTACTCCGACGCCCATCACCGCCACGATCCCGGCATTGACGTCGAGACCCACACCCAGGGAGTGCATCGCGGCGATCAGGTAGATGTTGGATAAATTGACCGGCACCAGCAGGATCACGGCGGCCACGATGGAGCGATAGGCCCAGGTCGCGAGCACCATTACCGCCAGATTGACCAGCACGATGATGATGATGTGAAAGCGTTCGACCACATTGTTCATGGCCTGTTGCAGTGCGATCACGCCGGTGCCCAGGCGCACACGAAACTCGGGGTGATCCTCACCGACTGTTTCGACCGCGCGCGCCGCACTCGCTAACGCCGCATCCACCGTTTCCTGCTTATTGTCCTTGTACCACAGCGACACGGTTGAATCCTGGAATTCAAAATCGGCGACATGGCCAAAATTAACCGTGTTGCTGCCCATCTGTGCGCCGAAGGCTGCCGCGGAGATCGCAGGAACGGTCAGGTCCAGTGGTAACCACTTGGGGTTGCCACCGGAAAACAGGCGATTGGTCTGACTGATGTAGTCGTTAAACGCCAGGGTCGCGCGGGGCGCCAATACCGGGTCCGACTCCAGGATCGTCTGCAGCTCGTTTTGTACCTTGACCACCTCGGGCGTGTGTACAACCCGATGATTGTTGTCGCGGACCTTGGCTTCCAGCACGATTTCAACGGTGTTGGCGCCGGGGAAATGGGCATTCAGCGCACGCACGCCGGTATTAAATTCCGAGTCGTGCCACAGCAGGTTGCTGCCTTCCACCGGGTTGCCGATTTTGATCTGCGAATTCAGATAAAACGCGTAGATGCTGAGCAATACCACCACCAGGGCTGTCCAGTTGGCCTGACGGCCGAAGGTCAGGCGCGAAATGCGATTGAGCAACTTGTCCTGCAACAGATGGATGCCGGACTCGCGGTCTTTGCCACCGATGATCTTGTCCATATTGCGCGGCACAGGCAGGTAGGACAGCAGTATCGAGCACAGGAAAATGCCGGTAGGGATGATCCACAAAGCCCACATGCCGCAGAAAATGGCATGGTTGGTCATGGTCTTGATGGGCGCGATGGCAATAAAAATAATGCCGCACACGTCGGTCAAGACCCCCAGAATGGAGGGCGCCATCATGATGCCCATGGTGATCTCAGCCGCCTTGACACGATCCTTCAAGTGCATCAGCACTTCGTAATAGCGTTCGGTGTACTGCACACAATGGGAGAAAGAACGTGCCACCAGCAGCAGCGGCACGATCATCAATAGCGGCTCGATCGGGCGACCCAACCAGCCGATAAAACCAAAGCCCCACAGGCCGGCCACCGCCGCGCACACAATGGGTGTGACCACACCGGCGATATTGCGCATGTACAACACCAGCGCAATCATCAGCGCGCTGACCGTTACGGCAAAAATGCCGTAGGTCTGCTTTTGCAGCTTGTAGACCCAACCGGTCAAAACCGGCTGACCGATCAGATACACATCGTGATTGGCATCACGCGCATCTTCGATCATCTTCTGGGCGAAGGCGAAGGACGTTCCGTAGTCGATGGTGTCGAGGAAACCTGCGTTGATGAGCGTCGCTGTTTCGTCGGGTGAGATAAAAAAAGCCTGGGCGTTGACTGAAATTGCGACGCGGCGCTTGAACTCCTGCATTTCCGCCTCTGTAGCCGGCGCGTGATCGTCCATCAAAGGCATGCTGTCAACGCCCTTGCTGGTGGCCTCGGCGTAACGCAGCTTCTCGGTCGAGATGGAAATAATCTGGTCGTGGTCGACGCCCGGTGCGAGATCAATATCGCGCGTCATCTTCCAGACTTTGGCCAGCGTGTCCGGATTATAGATTTTGCCGCCGTCTTTGCGCTTGAGCACGATGGACATCGTGAGCGGATTGCCAAAATTCCGATGGGCAAAATAGATCTGCACAAACGGGTCGTCGCGCGGCAGGAGATCGTTAAAAACCGTTTTGATTTGCACGCGCGGAAAGCCGGCCATGAAGGCCAGCGTAATGAGGATGAAAGCGATGCCCACGGCACCGCGCCGCTGCATGATCCAATAGGCGAGTTTGAAATTCATGCGCGCTCCCCAGCGATCTTATTGTTGTGGCGAAACCCCGGCGGGCTCTGCTTGCCCCACCATAGCCTGTCCAGGCGAAACTTTCGAGCCGGATTCCATCGTGTGCGCCGTACACGCGGTCCCCAGGCTGGCGACTGTCACTCGTCAAAATGCTCAGCACCATGCTCGCCCATGGCATCATCGTGTGGCACCGGACCACGATGACCACAGGGGGAGCTGCCGATGAAAGTAGGTGTGTTTTCGATCTTGCCCGACACCGCCGCCGACCCCGCCATCGTCGCACGTCACGCCGAGACCTTGGGTTTTTCGTCCTACTGGGTGCCGGACCACATCATTCTGCCGGTGAGCTATTCGACACCCTATCCCGGCAATCCCAAAGCGGGCATTGAACCCGACCCCGAATACCTATGGCAGATGCCCGACCCGCTCATCGCACTGATGCGGGCCGCAACCGCGACTACCCGTATTGAGGTCGGCACCGCCGTGTTGCTGGTACCGGAACGCAACCCCTTGCATCTTGCTAAAGAGATCGCGTCCCTCGACAACTACAGCGGTGGACGTTTCCAATTTGGTATCGGTGCGGGTTGGAATAAAGAAGAAGCTGAGCTTTTAGGCTGCGATTTTGAACACCGCTGGAGCCAGGTACGCGAAGCGATCGAAGTGATGAAAGCCTGCTGGACCGAGGATCAATCGGAGTTCCACGGCAAGTATTACGACATTCCACCGGTGCGCTGTTATCCGAAACCTGTACAGCGCCCCCATCCACCCATTTATCTCGGCAGCATCATGTTTGGTGACGAATGGGCCAGGCGCGTATTCCAGCGCATCGTGCGCTATGGCGACGGCTGGTTACCGGTGGCGCAAACGATCGCCCAGGTCGTCGACGGCCGCGCCCAGCTACGCGCCTTGGCGGAAACCGTTGGGCGCGATCCCGAAACCATCCGTGTCACGGTACTCGGTGCCAGCGGACAGTGGCGCCGGCGACAGGACATCGATGAGTTCGCAAAGATTGGTGTTGAGCAGGTTGTGATCTGGTTGAACGGACGCAGTGCAGACGAATTGTGTCGGGAGATGGATAGCCTGAGGGCAACATTGTTAGCGTGAGGGTTATCGCGGTCGCGCCTTGCTTAAGCCTCGCGCAAGTGCGCGATCATGCCGCGCAACAGGCTGGCATCCTGCGCATTGTGCACCGGGATGCTGAATTCCACGTTGGTCACCAAGCCCCCGTAGCGGCGCGCCAGAATGTCGGCGATTTGATCGTAGGTGCCGACACAAGCGTAGAGATTCAGCACCTCATCGCTGATGAACTGCGGCATTTCTTCCCAACGCTGGGCGCGCGACAGATGCTTTAATTCATCCGCCAGCGCACCCAGACCATGGGCGGCAAAAGCGGCGCGATAGGCCGGCGTGGACGCATAAAAAGCCACCCGCGCCCGCACGTCGCGGATGCGTTCAAGCAGGCTCGCGGCATCGGGGGCCGTGGCAACCAGTGGTTTGATACTGATGGCAAAACCATCAAGACTGCGGCCACTGCGGGCGGCACCGGCCTGCACCGCCGGCCACATCACTTCGCGGATGTATTGGGCAGTGCACACCGGATGGGGCCGCAAGCCATCGGCAACCTCACCTGCAACCTGACACATGTAGGCATTCACCGCCGCCAGGTGAATGGGGATGTGGGGATATTCCAGCGGGCCGGGATCAAACAGCGGCACCGATAAATTGATCGTGTAATGCTGGCCCAAAAAATGCGGCTGCTTGCCCTGTTGCCAACCGTGCCAGACGGCGCGCACTGCCTGCACGTATTCCCGCATCCAGGGTCCTGCCGCCGACCATTGCATGCCGTAACGGCGTTCGATATGACCACGCACCTGGGTGCCCAGCCCGAGCGTAAAGCGGCCGCGCGCAAGCTTCTGCAAGGTCCACGCGCTCATCGCCGTCACGGTGGGGCTGCGCGGGAACGCGATGGCGACCGCGGTGCCAATGCCGAGCGTGGTGGTGGCCTGGGCGGCCAGAGCCATTACCACGTAGGGATCGTGTTTGGTCTCCTCGACCATGAGATTGTCATAACCGAGGGACTCAAGCAGGCGGGCATCGTCGGCAACCTTGTGGATGTCGAAGGGTGTGCCGGGTTCGCGCAGGCCGGGATCGACCTTGCCCAGGGGCAACAGGGTTTCAAGTTTCATCGGCCGTCTTACCTGGCAATAACGAGCCGTCATTGTAGACATGGGGCGACGCGACGCAGCCGCGACGACGATGAGGTTCTTCAGGCGTGCTTGATCCTAGCAGTCTGTCGGACTTAGGGAATCGTCGCGAGGCGAGTGGGAGAGCGAGGACAGATGCGCGCGCATTCGAGGCAAATAGTGGTTCTATTTAACGAGAAGGCGCGCGCATATGGACCGCTATCCCACCGCCGCAGCAGATTCATCCTAAGTCCGACAGACTGCTAGACAGCGCCCACCCATGACAAATAGGTTCGCGCCGCCCCGCTCGGTACCGGATAATGGGTGAGCATGCCCGTCACCCATCACAAGCGCCGCAAACGCGCCCTGCTTTGCTCTATCACACTTTTGCTGGGTGCCCTGCTCGGTTGCCCCCGCGTCAGCGACGCACTCGAGTTGCGCATGCTGACCGCCTGGGATGGCAGCTATCCTGGCGTTAAACAGATGGCCGAACGTTTTGCGCGCAAAGTTGACGAGGCTTCGGGCGGCGAGGTCACGTTCACCCTCACGGGTCCCGACAGCATTCCTGCCTTCGAACAATTGATGCCCGTCTCGCTCGGCATCTTCGATCTGCTTTTCACCCACGGCAACTTTCATCTCGATACCACCGGGATCGGTGTGTCACTGGATGCCATCAAGACCAGCCCTGACACGCTGCACAGCAGCGGCGTGTGGGATGCGGTCGATCGCGCCTATCAAAAGCATGGTCTCAAACTGCTGGCGATACCGGTGGCGTCGTCGGGTTATCAGATCTTTCTACGCGATCCGATCACCCAGAGCTGCAGCTTGGACGGACGCAGCGTGCGTGCCGCGCCCAGCTATCAGCGCCTGTTGCAAGGCTTGGGTGCGCGCAGCGTGTTTTTGCCCATCGGCGCGGTGCACGACGCGCTCGGCCGCAGGAGCCTCGATGGTGTCGCGTGGTCGACCCTCGGCGCCCAGAATTTCAAATGGTACGAGGTCAATCGTTATCTGCTACGGCCGACCTTCGGCGTCGTGAGCCATCTGTTGCTCATGAATCTCGATACCTGGCAGAACCTGCCACTGGACCTGCAACGGTTATTTCTTGAAGAGGGCGCCAAACTCGAAGCTAAAGCGGTCACGCGCCTGAGCAAAGTGGCCGCCGCCGAGATGAATGATCTGAATGTGGCGGGCATGCAGATCACGTCGTTATGCCGCAAGGGCGCGCGGCGCATGAAACGCGATTGGGCTGAAGGTGTGTGGCAACTGGCGATAGAAAAATCCGGCGACGAAGCGCGTGCTCTGCGCGAACTGGCGCGCAACAACGCCATCACGTCGGCCAGCACCGCAGACGTCGATAAAGCCGACGATGCAGAACCACGCGCTGACGCACTGCCCCAGCACGACACGATGCCGCCCGCGCCAGCCGCGGTTGTGGCGCCCTCGCCCGCGCAATCCAGCCCGAAATAAATATTCGCCGTCAGGCGAAACTGACGGCAACCATAACGTGATGCGCCGCTACAGCGGATCTTGGTTCAGTATCGCGAGGAATTCTGCGCCGTAACGTTCGAGCTTGGCCTGACCGACACCGCTGATACTCAACATCGCGCTCAAGGTGCCGGGCCGACGACTCGCCATTTCGCGCAAGGTACGGTCGTGGAAAATCACATAGGGCGGCACACCGTCTTCATCCGCCAGCCGTTTACGACAGCTGCGCAGCCGCTCCCACACCGCCTGGTCGATATCCGCGAGCGGTGCTTCAATACCGGTGCTCTTGCGTTTCGACGGCCGCACAGTCGCGATATCTTCACGCAGGAACAGACGGGTCTCGCCACGCAGCAGGGCACGGGCATCGGCTTCGAGCTTGAGCGCGCCATAACGTTCGACGTCGGCGCTCAACACGCCGCGCACCATCAGTTGCCGCAGCACCGAGCGCCAGTGCTGCACGCTATGCGCACTGCCGATGCCAAAAGTGCTCAGGCTCGCATGTTGATGCTGACGGACTTTTTCGTTGTCGACACCGCGCAGCACGTCGATAACATGGGCCGCACCAAAACGCTGGCCGGTGCGATACACACAGGAGAGCAGCTTCTGTGCATCCTCAGTCGCGTTCCAGGTGGCTGGCGGCTCCAGGCAGTTATCACAATTGCCGCAAGGCTCGCTGTGGTTCTCGCCAAAATATTCCAGCAAGGGCTGTCGCCGGCAGGTGGTGGCTTCGCACCAGCCCAACAGTGCGTCGAGCTTGTGGCGCTCAACACGCTTGTGCTCTTCGTTGGACGGCGACTCATCGACCATCTGCCGCAGCCGCACCACGTCCTGCAGACCGTACACCATCCAGGCTTCGGCCGGTTCGCCGTCACGCCCGGCACGGCCGGTTTCCTGATAATAGGACTCAACGCTCTTGGGCAGATCAACATGCGCCACAAAGCGTACGTCAGGTTTGTCTATGCCCATGCCGAAGGCAATGGTGGCGACCATGATCAAGCCGTCTTCGCGCAGGAAACGCGTCTGGTGCTCAGCCCGCGTGCGCTGTTCCAGACCAGCGTGATACGGCAAGGCTTTGAAGCCAGCTGCACACAAGGCTTCGGCCGTTTCTTCGACTTTGCGTCGCGTCATGCAATAAACGATGCCGGCCTGACCACGGAACTGGGCGAGAAACGCTTCGAGTTGTGCGCGCGCATTGGCACGCGCGCGCACCGTATAGCGGATATTGGGTCGATCAAAACCACCGATAAACCAGTGGGGCTTACGCAAGGCCAGGCGTGCGGCAATATCAACCCGCGTGCGTTCGTCGGCGGTGGCGGTCAAAGCCATGCGCGGTACGCCGGGAAAATGTTCGGCCAGGGCACCCAGTTCAAGATAGTCCTGACGGAAGTCATGCCCCCACTGCGAAACACAATGGGCTTCGTCGATGGCGATGAGGGAGATGCGCGCACCGCTGAGCGCCTCCAGGGTGCGTGGCTGCAGTACACGCTCCGGCGCGACGTACAGCAGGCTCAGGTCCCCTTCGCGCAGGCGCCGCGCGACTGCCGCCTGCTCACTGCCGCCCTGACTGGAATTCAGACAAGCTGCCGACACCCCGAAGCGCTCCAGCGCAGCCACCTGATCCTGCATTAACGCGATCAGCGGCGAGACCACCAGGGCACACCCGCCCGTGACCAGCGGCGGGATCTGATAACACAGGGACTTGCCACCACCGGTGGGCATCAGCACCACACAATCCTGACCCGTCAGCGCACAGCTGATGGCTTCGGATTGGTGGCCACGGAAGGCACTGTAACCGTAGGTGTCCTTCAGGACAGCAAGAGCGCGGGTCAGCATGCGCGAGACCGATAAATAACGCGGGTCATGGGATAGCTAAGCGGGAGCGGCATGAACGGTGCCCATGGTACACGGACCCTGCCCGGCCGTGCGCCTGAGCAACGCAAATAGTCCCGATGATCATCGGGAGAAATTCTGGTCCGCGTTTCCGCGCCGCGCGTTTCGGTGGTTTAATCGGGACCTTAGCCCACTTCTTACCACATCAGCAGAGGACGACCATGCAGCGTTTGAATCACAAGGTTGCCGTGATTACCGGTGGCACCGGCGGCATCGGCCTGGCGGCGGGCAAGCTGTTCGCCGCTGAAGGTGCGCAGGTGGTTTTGGTCGATCTCGATCAGGGCGCACTCGATCGCGCGGTTGCGGAGATCGGCGCGGAACGCGCCATGGGCATCGCGGCCGACGTCACCGACGCGGCCCAGGTCGAGGCTTATGTGCAGGCAACCGTCAGCCGCCACGGTCGACTCGACGTATTTTTCAACAATGCCGGCATCGAAGGCGCGGTGGGCCCTATCGTTGATTATCCGCTGGAGGTGTTCGACAAAGTCATGGCGGTCAATGTGCGCGGCGTCTTCCTCGGACTCAAATACGTTATCCCGGTGATGGCCAAGAGCGGCGGTGGCAGCATTGTCATCACCTCCTCCCTGGGCGGCCTGCGGGGCGTACCCAAATTTGGTGCCTACGTCGCCTCCAAACACGCGGTGGTGGGATTAATGAAATCCGCAGCCCTGGAATGTGCGCAACACAAGATCCGTGTGAATACGATTAATCCCTCACCCATCGCAACCCGCATGATGGAATCCATCGAGGCTGGCTACGCGCCGGGCGCAACGGACATGGTCAGGAAAAAAATGGAAGCGGCCGTGCCCCTGCGTCGTTATGGGCAGCCCCTGGAAGTCGCGCAGCTCGCCTTGTTTTTGGCCAGCGATGAGTCGGCCTATATCACCGGCAACAGTTATCCCATTGACGGCGGCATGTCGGCAGCCTGAGACACCATGGGCGAGTCATCGCCAGCAGCGTTTTCGCTCGCGGCGCCTTTAGTCTCCGATTGCCATGTGCTTGGTCGCTTGCCGCTGTGCCAGGTGCTGCTCATGAACAAGGCCGAGGTGCCGTGGTTCATTCTTGTACCCGAGACCGAGCTTATCGAGCTGTGCGACTTGAGCGACGCCGAACAAACGCGTCTGCACGGGGAAATCAACCAGCTCGCGCGCCTGGTGCGGGCGCGTTTTGCGGTCACCAAATTGAACATCGCCGCCATCGGCAACATCGTTGCGCAACTGCATGTTCATGTCATTGGTCGCCACCCCAACGACCCCTGGTGGCCGGCCGTCGCCTGGGGTCAAGTGAGCGGGCGGGTTTACCCGCCAGCCCGTGTGGCCGAGATAGCGCTACTGCTGGAGCAAGATCTGGGCAGTACGTACCGGCGACGATGAACTACACTTGCATGACCGAACAAGCCTGCGGGGAGCAGCCATGGGCGACGTCATTCCGTTCCGCCACGCATTGAAGAAAAAAAAAGGCGAAAGCAAAACCTTGTGCAAAAGCGGCTTCCATAAATGGGAAGTGGATCAGAACAAGCAGTTCGACGTCAAACAGGGCAAGCTCGTGACCATCAAGCGTTGCACACGCTGTGGGGAAACAAAAACGGTCCTCGTTTAGAAGGACCGTTGCGGCGTAACTGCCACCCTCCTCAATCCAGATAAGCCTCCAGCGGCGGACAACTGCACACGACGTGTTTGTCGCCGTGCACGTTGTCGATGCGTGACACCGGCGGCCAATACTTATCCTCGTGCAGACCCTCCATGGGAAAAAACGCCTCGGCCTTGCTGTAGGGCCTGGTCCATTGTTCGTCTATCAAGAGCCGGTGGTGATGGGGCGCATTTTTGAGCGGATTGTTTTCGCGATCCACGCGCCCTTCTGCCACCGCGGCAATCTCGCCACGGATCTTGATCATCGCCTCACAGAAGCGATCCAGCTCGCGCAGGTTCTCACTTTCGGTTGGCTCGATCATCAGCGTGTCGGCCACCGGGAAAGACATGGTCGGCGCGTGAAAGCCGTAGTCGGCGAGGCGTTTGGCCACGTCGTCGACGCTGATACCGGTGGTGGCTTTCAGTGCGCGCAGATCGATGATGCATTCGTGGGCCACCATGCCGTTGCGGCCGGTGTAGAGCACCGGGTAGTGATCCCGTAAGCGCATCGCGACATAGTTGGCCGCCAGGATGGCGACCATGGTCGCGCGCCGTAAGCCGCTCGCCCCCATCATCGCAATATAGGCCCACGATATCGTCAAGATGCTGGCCGAGCCCCAAGGCGCCGCCGATACCGTGCCGATGGTGCCAACCGCACCCGCCGCGGGATTCACACCGCCGACCACGGGGTGGTCCGGCAGATAGGCCGCAAGATGGGGTTTGACGCCAATCGGCCCCATGCCCGGGCCACCGCCGCCATGGGGGATGGCGAAGGTTTTATGCAGGTTGATGTGCATGACATCGGCACCGATCTCGGCCGGCCGGCAGATACCGACCAGGGCGTTGAAGTTGGCACCGTCCATGTACACCTGACCACCGTGCGCGTGCACGATGTCACACACTTCGCTGATCGAAGCCTCGAACACACCGTGGGTTGAGGGGTAGGTAACCATGAGGCCTGCCAGTCGCGCAGCATGGGCGTGCGCTTTGACACGCAGATCGGCGACATCGACATTGCCATTGTCATCACAATTCACCACCACCACCCGCAATCCAGCCATGGCGGCGCTGGCAGGATTGGTGCCATGGGCCGAGGCCGGGATCAGACAGACATCGCGCGCAC
>JANOXY010000507.1:0-4440 GCA_031418675.1 Pseudomonadota bacterium | reverse complement strand
GCAGTAGCTGCAGATCGACCTGCAGAACGGAATGTGCAGGTAGAGCCCGAGCATCGACCGAGAGGGAGATGTCAGCCGCGACCGGCCTTGCCTCCTGGCCAGTTCAGCTCCCGAGGCTCGCGAGGTTCCCGCAGTTGGGCGCGCGCGGGTCCCTGCGCCCGGGCAGGCAGGGGCTGCCTGGCACGCGTCTTCTTCTTGTGCCATAAGCCGAGGAGATCGTCGGGGCCGCCTTGTATTTTGCGAGCGCTGCATCGAGCTTTACGACGGGTTCAATTTTGCCGGTTGATGGGGGTTGGCTTGGTAGTGATGACTAAAGGCAGTTTGGCGGCGGCGTGCGGTCAGGCGTCGACCGTCTAGCGGCTCGGGGTATAATCTAATATTTAACATAATATACATTATGCGAACATATGCCAGCTAAGAGAACGTCTAGGTGTACAGTCATTGTTGATTCTGAGGTCCGCCGTGCGCACCGACGTCAAATTGCGTTGCACGACCCGCAATGGGTTCGTGTGACGCAAATGTTGCGGTCCCCATAACAATGGAAACAAGACCCATAATAACGTTTGGGTCTTAGCTTAGACGTTGCGGCGATATATGCTTGGGGCTGGTCATAAAACACGGCAACCATGCTTTCTTTGGCTACCCTCGAAATCATCTTAGCCGGCCTCACTATCGGGCTATTGCTCGGATTGACCGGCGGCGGTGGCTCGATTCTTACGGTCCCACTGCTGGTCTACGTTGTAGGCCTGGACACCAAGGTGGCGCTCGTGACGTCCATGTTGATCGTGGGCGTAACCTCGCTCGCGGCGCTGCTTTCCCATTCCCGGGCTGGTCATGTGGCTTGGCGCACCGGCGTGATTTTCGGGCTTGCCGGCATGGGCGGCGCCTACGCTGGCGGCGCGCTCGCACAATCCATCGCCGACCCATTGCTGTTACTGCTTTTTGCGGGCGTGATGATCGGTAGTGGCCTTACGATGCTGCGCAAGACAGGTGGTAAATGCGCGGTGCGTACCGACTCGTCTGCACCGGCAAAACGCAGCCTGAAACGTGTGCTTGCCGAAGGCTTCGGCGTTGGGGTGCTCACTGGCCTGGTCGGCGCTGGCGGCGGCTTTCTGGTCGTGCCCGCTTTAGCCTTGCTCGGTGGACTACCGATGCATACCGCGGTCGGCACGTCTCTGCTGGTCATTGCCATGAATTGCACGGCCGGAATCGTGAGCTACGCCTTCGCTTCAGGCGTGGTGCTGGATGTCGATTCGGCGGCTGTCATCAGCGTCCTCAGCATCGCCGGGACGGTGCTCGGCACACGCATGGCGCGTTGGATCTCACCTGCTCAATTGCAGCGCGGCTTCGGATTTTTTGTACTGTGCGTCGCGACTATACTCATTTGTGTTGAAGGCAGCGGATTGCTAACGCACGTCATAAACATCGACAGGTACCTTGCCGGTTTGTGCCTCCTGGGACTGGCAGCGGCCGCCTTGATTCCCGTGGTGCTTGGCATTCTACGCAATGACCTCGACACGCACTCTCGGCATTAACCCAGGTCAGGGTGCAACAACCCAGTGAGGAACAAATCATGCAGCACGATAAGACGCGCATTGTCGTAGTCGGGGGTGGTACAGGCGGTATGGCGGTCGTGTCCGCGCTCAATCAGTTGCCGAGTCGCGAACATTTCGAGATCACTTTGCTTGAGCCTGCAGAGCATCACTATTACCAGCCGCAATGGACGATGGTAGGCGCGGGTCTGTTTCCGCGCGAAGTGACACGACGTCCCATGGCAAGCTTAGTGCCAAGCGCCATCAACTGGATCAACGAAGCCTGCGCGGAATTTCTGCCCCACGACAACCACCTTGTGACCTTATCGGGCAAACGTGTTGACTACGACTATCTGATTGTTGCGACCGGCCTGAAATTGGACTGGGACAAAATCGATGGTCTCAAAGGCAACCTCGGCAAGCTCGGCATCTGCAGCAATTACAGCTATGACAGCGTGGCATCAACCTGGGACAACATCCGCAACTTGAAACGTGGCGTGGCGATGTTCACATTCCCTCCACCGCCGATCAAGTGCGCGGGCGCCCCGCAAAAAATTATGTACCTGGCTGAGGATCACTTCCGCCGCAGCGGTGTGCGGGACCAGATTACGGTTTCTTATCGGTGCGCGGGCGACACGATTTTTGCGGTCAAAAAATATGCCGCCGCCTTAACGGAAATCTGCGCCAAGCGCGCCATCGATACGCAGTTTGCCTGGAAACTCAAGGCGGTGGATGCCCTGGCCCATGAAGCGTGCTTCGAACACACCAAATCCGGTGAAATGCGCACCGAAAAATACGACCTCCTGCACATTACGCCGCCAATGAGCGCACCGCTGGTGGTGAGCTCGAGCGCGCTTGCCAACGACGCCGGTTTTGTCGAAGTGGACAAGGGCACTTTGCAACATACGCGTTTCCCTAACGTATTCAGTCTGGGAGACTCCAGCAGCTGCCCTACCTCCAAAACCGCTGCAGCTGTGCGCGCTCAGTTACCGGTGTTGATCTTTAATTTGTTGGCAACCATCAATGGTCGCGTTCCAGAGCATAAATATGATGGTTACACTTCCTGCCCCTTAGTAACGGGCTATGGTCGACTCATCCTGGCGGAGTTCGACTACGATCTGAATCCGCAGGAAACCTTTCCCTTCGACCAGGGCAAGGAGCGCTTGAGCATGTATCTGTTGAAGAAACACGTTCTGCCCTACATCTATTGGAAAGCACTTGTGGGCGGTCGGCGCTGGCCTTGGCTGTTGCCGGAATCCCACCTGCGAGCCGTTTGAGAGGAAGTTATGTTAGAACCAGGAAATATTCCGGCCGCGCTGTTTGGCGGGGCTTTGATCGGTCTCGCCGCCGCCCTGATGTTGGCATTCAACGGCCGGATCCTCGGGGTCAGCGGCATCGCAGCGGGCCTCATTGCGGCAGGGAGTCCAGCCAGTGAGCGGCTGCTCCGGGCTGCATTTCTGCTTGGCATGCTGGGTGGCGGCTGGGCGTTAGGACAAGTTTTTCCCCAAGCGCTCCCGGGCGCGATTTCGTCCAATCACCTTCTACTCGGCGTGGCGGGTCTCATGGTTGGGTTCGGCACCCGTCTTGGCGGTGGCTGCACCAGTGGCCATGGTGTATGCGGTATGGCGCGTCTCTCCCCGCGCTCGTTAATCGCAACAGCCGTATTCATGCTGGTTGGGATACTCACGGTCTTTGTCATTCGTCATGTAATGGGTGGGCTGGCATGAAAATTTTAAGTTTCTTTTTGCTTGGCGCACTGTTTGCGGTCGGCCTGGGGATTTCGGGCATGACACAACCGCAAAAGGTGCTGGGATTTCTCGACGTATTCGGCGCTTGGGATCCGGCGCTCATGTTTGTCATGGGCGGCGCAGTGGCAGTCAACTTCATCGGATTTCGCCTCACTGTCGGACGTCCTCATCCCCTCCTCGCGACACGGTTTGATATCCCCACTCGACGCGATATCGACTGGCAGCTAGTGACCGGCGCGAGCCTGTTTGGTGCCGGTTGGGGTTTAGCGGGGTTTTGCCCCGGCCCAGCGCTGGTTGCGCTGGCGAGTGGTTCGACCGACGTATTGCTATTTGTCGGCGCAATGTTCATTGGCTTTCTTTTGAAAGATTTGTTGATCAAACCAGCCAGTCCCGCCATGCCTGCTGGTTTCGCGCCGGGGCGTTGAGAACTTCTAATAATCGGCGCACACACCGATGGCGGGTTAGAACGGTGCGAGTGGTCCGCGCGGAACGATGCCGGTCGGATTGATGGTTTTGTGGCTGCCGAAGTAGTGGCCTTTGATGTGTGTGAGGTCGACCGTCTCGGCGACACCGGACACCTGGTACAAACGCATCATCAAATCGTACAGCGCCGGATAGTCACGAATGCGCTTCAAGTTACACTTGAAGTGATAGTGATAGACCGCATCAAACCGGATGAGCGTGGTAAACAATCGCCAGTCGGCTTCGGTAACACGGTCGCCACATAAAAAAGAGCGACTGTGCAGGCGCACTTCCAGCCAGTCAAGCGTCTCAAACAAAGCCACGACCGCTTCGTCGTAGGCTGCCTGCGTCGTCGCAAAGCCGGCGCGGTATACGCCGTTATTTACGGTCTCGTAGACCCGCGCGTTGACGGCGTCTATTTCGGTACGCAATTCTTGCGGGTAATAATCGCCCGGCAAAGCGCCACAACCATCAAACGCAGAATTAAGCATGCGGATGATTTCCGACGATTCGTTGTTCACGATGGTGTTGCGTTGTTTATCCCATAACACCGGGATCGTTACACGGCCAGAGTAGTTCGGCTGCGCCGCGGTGTAGATCTGATGCATGACTGCCGCATGGTGAATCGGGTCTGCAACGACGCCCTCACCCGCGGCGAAGGTCCAACCCTGGTCGAAGCAGTTTGCCACCGCCTGCAG
>JANOXY010000506.1:0-9073 GCA_031418675.1 Pseudomonadota bacterium | reverse complement strand
AGCGGAGGGCAACTATCACGACATAAGCTTCGCCTGACGATGCCGAGACGTGGCAAGAACCATTGCCACGTCTACAACCAAGTCGAGCGCATTGTGGCGCCGCTGGGTATTGTCAGGGCGCCACAGCCGCGCACCTCAAGCAAAAAAACTACCCGACCAGATCCGCCAGCGCGGGACGCAATTCCCGCGCAAAATAGTCCATGAACCCAGCCTGGTCCTGACCGGGACAGATCAGCGCGATGTGATCACAGCCGCGCTCCACATATTTGCGGATCGCCTTCACGTGCCCTTCGGGATCCGGGCCGGTATGGATGTGGGCGGCAAAATCCTCGGCGCGGACATTGCGCGAGACGGCCTCAAAGCCAGCCACGTTGGGTAGTTCCGACATCACCTCCCAACCAAACACCGAGAAGCGCATCAAGCGGTGAGCAGTCTCCAAGGCCTGCGCCGAGGTCGCTGCATAGGCGACCAGGGCTTCGGCATAAACCGGCCCCGGTGTGGTGGCTCGCGCGCGGTATTCGGCAGCCAATTTCGGCCTGGGTACGGAGAGCATAATGCCGTCGGCTTTGTCGGCTGCCATGCGCACGCCGTTGGGTCCGCCGACACCGACGATGACCGGGATCGGCGTATCGGGCAGGTCATAGAGCCGTGCGTGGTCGACGCTGAAATAACGCCCGACCTTGGTCCGCACACCGCCTTTCCATAATGTCTGCATGATGTCGATCGCTTCGCTCAACATGGCGTGCCGTTCCGGCAGTGGTGGCCAGCGTTTGCCGACAACGTGCTCGTTCAGTCGTTCGCCGGCGCCTACGCCCAGCGAAAGACGTCCTTCGCTCATCACCGCGACGGTTGCTGCGGCGTGGGCGACGATGACGGGGTGGTAGCGGAAAATCGGACAGGTCAATGCCGACAGCAGGCCGATGCGTGAGGTGGTGTGGGCGATCGCGCCGAGCACACTCCAGGCGAACGGTGAGTGGCCTTGGGCTTCCAGCCACGGGTGGAAGTGATCGGATATGGCGACGTAGTCGAAGCCGGCGGCTTCGGCCCGTATCGCGTTTTCCACGAGCGCGCGCGGTCCGTGCTCTTCCGCCATCAACTTGTAACCGAACTTGATCATCGTTTTTGCCTTTGCGCTATTCCACGGGCGAGTCTAGGGGGCCAGGGATTCGCGCATCAATTGCTGGATAGTTTTATGGCGACGGGTGGGGACGATGTCGTGGCTAGTGTAGGTGACCGACCCTAAGTGCGACTGGGCGTTGGTTTCCATTCACAAGGTTGCCCCGTGGCGATAAGCCGCGCGCGTGACCCTTGGCATCGCGTGGGTGAGAGGGTCAGCGCACCGTAGCGCTCAGAATGCTTTCATGCGTCGATAAGCGAATATCACCATGCGCAGCAACATCAGACCGTGACGAAAGCGCGAAATCTGCGTTTCACCGTATTGGCGTGCGGCATAGCGGATTGGGATCTCCAGCATCTTGAGATTCATCTTGCTCGCACCAAAGATCAGATCAAAATCTCCGAACGGATCAAAATCGCCGAAGTAATATCGATTGGCCTTGAGGGTCGTGTAGTCGTCGCGACGCAAGACCTTGGTGCCGCACAGGGTGTCGGTGATGCGCTGATTCAGAAGCCAGCTGAAAAGCTTGGAAAAGCACCAGTTGGCGAGCAAGTTGAGAAAGCGCATGGCGTCCTGTTCGAGCGGATAAACCAGGCGCGAACCCTGGATATACTCACCCTGGCCAGTGGCGATGGCATCAAAAAATTTGCCGAGATCTTCCGGTGGTACGGTCAAGTCGGCATCGAGAATCATCAGCACCTCGCCGCGCGCTGCATCGAACCCTGTGAATACTGCGTCCGCTTTACCCGAGCCGTTTTGACGCAGGAGCTTGATATCCCATTGCTCAGCGTACCGATCACGGACCCGCTCAGCTTCTTCATATGTGCGGTCGACGCTGTGACCTTCAACAAAAATGATCTCGATGTCATCGCAGAAACGCGGCATGCGCGTGATGGCGGACTCAATATTGCCGCGTTCGTTGCGGCACGGAATGATGACCGAGGCAGAACGTGGCCGCGGCAATGTCTGGCGGACGGAGCGCGCTACTACGTAATTGCGCAGGCACAGACGCCGCAGGCCGGGTAGCGTTCCTATATAGCGATTCACGAATGGTCCAATGCCACCGAGGTGCGCAGGGACAAGTTGACGCCACTCGCGACGCACGACCTGAAACCCAGCGAGATCAAGCAGCGCGGAGATGTCATCGGTTGACAGCAGGTTTTGTCGATCTGACGGCATCTTGTGCCCGCACAACTCGGCCAGATGCAGCAACGGGTCCCAGAAATTGGCGTAATAGGCCACGATGATACGGGTGTGCGGACCACACACGCGGTGCAGTTGCGCGAAGCTGCGCTGGCAATCGTCGAGCGTGCCGATAGTGTCGGCAACAAGAATGAAATCGAAGGGACCTTCAACATTGTCCAGCCAGCCCGGTGTTTCGATGTCGGCTTCCATAAAATGCAGGGCCGGATGCTGTTGCCGTGCGCGCATGATCATCGCCGCGCTGAAATCCACGCCCACACCGTAGGCCGGATGCAACGCTGCCAGCGTTGCGCCGGTGGCGCAGCCAAGATCCAGCACGCGTGCGCCCTCAGGGATCAAAAAGCGCAGATAGCGATCGTCCTCCGCGTGGAAATAGGCTGACCGCGCTCGCCACCGCTGGCGTTCTTCAGCCAGGCGCTCGGAGAGTGCCAGGATGCGCGCCTTGCGCGGTGAAGTATTGGCTGGTGGCTTCATCGGCATCCCGTTACGTCTCGATCATGTGGCAGGAACAAGCGGCCGCTATAGCCACGTCGCGCGCCCCAGGCGCAGACTTTGACGGCGTTTAGGGCGCGATAGTCTCGCTCTGTTGAAACTAAAAGCGTTGTGACCTTGGCCGAGCAAGGTATCGACCAGCAGCGCGTTGCTCACGCGCCACCGCACGGCGCTGCAGAACCATAGCCGACCCGCGCCACACTAGCGAGTGCGCGCCTCACCGTGCTCGATCGACGCGAGTCGGACCGCAAACGTCGAGGCTCGCAGCACGTGCAGCGCGGCCATTGTCCATTGTTACGGGTGGGCAACTGGCTGTGCGCAAGATAGTTGAACCACTAATCGAGAAACACTAAGTGGGTGCTTGTCAGCATGTCGATACACAGTGAGGCTTATGACTAACGAACGCCGCCGCGCTTATGGCAGAATCGCCGCGGACATCCGGGACGGGAAACGCAGCCCGTCCGATCCGATTGCCGCGGGCCGCTTTGGGCTCGCCGCAGTATTCGTCACCCACGAGGCATGATGCGTCAGCCCTATTTCATCGTGCTCTTGGTGGCGCTGGCCTTGGGTAGTGCACTGCGCATCAACGGCCTCACCTGGGGCTTGCCCGATGATATTCGGCGCACCTATTCCTATCATCCCGATGAATCCTCGCTTATCGGATGGGCAACTAATCTCCGTCAGGGTGCCCTGCTGGATAAACAGTTCATGTACGGCGGCACGTTTTATTTTTCGACGCTTGTGGCGGGCAATTATCTTGCCGCGACTATGGCACCGACGCAGGTTGCGTCGCTGCGCCACGAGATCATTATCGCGCGTGCCTTTAGTCTGCTGTGTGCGGTGCTGAGTATTGTTTTGGTTTATGCCGTCGGCGCCACGCTCTATCGGCCAATGGCAGGCGCGTGGGCGGCGCTTATTCTCGCGCTGTCACCAGGGCATCTGATCGTTGCGCAGGTCGCTCGCCCCGATGCGCTGTTCACTTTGCTGTTGACGGTCAACCTGCTGCTTGCGGCGCGGCTATTGCGTGGTATCGGTAACCCTCGACGGACTCTGTGGCTGGCCGGCGTGGCGCTTGGCGTCTCGATGGCGACGCGTTTCCCGGCCGGTGTCTGGTGGTTGGGTTACGCGCTGACCTTGAGCTTGGTGGTGCGCGGTGACGATGGAGAGAAGCGCTCGCCGTGGCCGTTGCTGGCGCAACTAAGCACCATCGCAGTCGCTGCTTATGTGCTCGCCAGTCCACATAGCGTCATGCATTTTTCGATGCTGGTGGAGGGTCTGACCACGCAGTTCAATTATCAGCGAGGTGTCGCAGCGAGTGCGCCTATGGCCGCTACCAATGGCTGGCGCTACGGCGGCGAGATCATGGCGCAAGCGCTCGGTTTTGGCTGGTATTTTCCGGCGCTTGCTGCGCTTGTGTGGTGCGCCTGGCGCCGCCAACGAGCCGACTTGCTGCTGCTCGGTTTTGCGTTACCTTATTTTTTGCTGCTGACCACTACCCACTGGCAGGTGGTCAGGTATTTTGTGCCGCTATTACCGGTGCTGGCCACGATCTGCGGACGTCTGCTCGCCGATGGGCTGGCAAGCGCTGGGTTGGTGCGCGCGGCAAGTATTGCCGTGGCGATCTGCGCGTTCACCATCAATGCCATGGCGCTCGGTGTTTATGCCGCAGCGGAGCGCGAACCGGACCCACGCGACCAGGCCTTGGCGTGGTTGCTGAACACGGTGCACGCCGGGAGTCGTATCGGCGTGTTGCAGGGCTATGACGGCGACGTCTACTTCCATCCTCCGGCTGTCTCACGCTTTCAGTGGACAGCTTGTGTTTTGCCAAAATGTGAGCCGGAACAATTCTTCAGCTCCGGCGCAGAATGGCTAATCGTTGCTGATCACTATCTTGCGCCGGTGACGGCCGATGGGCGTCGATCGACAGTTGCCCGAGCGCTGGCCGCCCAGAGCAGCTTCCGTCCGGTGCAACGCTTTGCGCCGTCGCTTGGCCGTTTTCGTTATGACCTCGGCCCGCAGTTCGGTAATGCAGATATGCGCCACGCCATACCGGCGCTGACGATCTACCGGCACCGCTAGCGCTGCTGCGCGCAAGATGGGTGGCCCGAATTGAGGTCGAGGCCAAACGTAGGGCTCCCAGGTTTTTCAACCGATAAGCCACCGCCGGCTGTGAAACCCGCAACTCAGCACGTGTCCCGCCGCGGTTGAACCCCAAGTGCCCAAACGCATAACCTGCCCGAACAGCGCTGCAATCTGAGTCAGTGCGCTGCGGGCCGGCAATCCTGCGCTGCGTGTATACCCTCCAGCCGGCAATCGGGTCGCGGGCAGACAGCGACTCCCAGACAATCGATAACACAACACAGGGCGTGATCATGAACAAGCGGAGCGAGTCCTCACCGACCTATGACGCCATCATCATCGGTGCCGGCATCACCGGCATTCATCAACTTTACGCGCTGTTGCGTATCGGCTTGCGCGTGCGGCTGTTCGACGCGGCCAGTGGCGTCGGTGGCACCTGGTATTGGAATCGTTATCCAGGCGCGCGTTTTGATTCTGAGAGCTACAGCTACGCGCTAGGTTTTTCCCAGGAACTGCTGGATGAATGGCAATGGTCCGAACATTTTGCCGGCCAGCCCGAAATCGAGCGTTACCTGAATTTTGTCACTGATCGGTTTCAGCTTCGGCCCCACATTCAACTCAATGCCCGCATTGCGGCGACGGTGTATGACGAGCAAAGCACGCAGTGGACAGTGCGAACGGAAAACGGCGAACAGGCCACGGCCCGATTTGTTATCGCGGCGGTTGGCTTCATGTCCGCACCCTACACGCCCCAGATCAGTGGTATGGACGGCTTTGCCGGCACCGCTTTTCATACTGCACGCTGGCCCCACGAAGCGATTGATTTTTCGCAACAGCGTGTGGGAGTGCTCGGCACTGGCCCTACGGCGGTGCAGGTCATCCAGGAGATCTGCAAAGCAGTGGGGCATCTCACGATTTTCCAGCGCACGCCGGTTTATGCCTGCCCGCTACGCAATGGTCCCATCGAAGGAGAAGAAGCGCAGTACATCAGGACCCATGCTGCCGAATTGATCGCACGTTCGCGCCAGACCTATGCTGGCTTTCTCCATCAAAACGATCCGCGCGCCGCGCTCGAGGTCTCGCCCGCCGAACGCGAAGCCCATTTTGAGGCCATCTGGCAGGGGCGCGGCTTTTCAAAATGGCATGCCAACTTCCACGACACCTTCACCAACCGGCAAGCAAATGAACTGTACGCCGAGTTTGTGCGCGAGAAAGCGCGTCAACGTATCAGCGACCCCCGTGTCGCAGAGAAGCTGCTACCGCGGGGCTACCCTTTCGGCGCCAAACGTGTGCCGATGGAAAGCGGTTATTACGAGGCCTACAACCGTAACAACGTCGAGTTGGTCGATCTGCGCGAAACCCCTATTGAATGCATTACCCCGCGTGGAGTGCAGACCAGCGTGCGCGAGTTCCCGCTCGATTACCTCATCTACGCTACCGGTTTTGATGCGATCACCGGTGAGTTCACCCGTATGGACATCCGCGGCGCTCAGGGCCAGACGCTGAAGGAGGAGTGGGCTACCGGCATGCGCAACTATCTCGGGCTCCAGGTCGCTGGATTCCCCAACTTTTTCATCGCCAACGCAGCGGTCTTTTCCAACGTGCCGCGCGCGAGCGAGGTCGTGGTCGATTGGATCACCGATTGCATTGCTTATATGCGCGCCAATGGGTTCCTCAGCATTTCAACCAGCGCTGGCGCGGAGGCGCGCTGGGCGGCCGATGCGGCGTCGACGATTGCAGGCGCGATCTTCACCGAAGACGAATCGTCATGGTTCATGGGCGCGAATATTCCGGGCAAGAAGCGCGAATTCCTCTTGTATGGCGGCGGCTGTGTTGCTTATCGACAAAAATGTGCCGCGGTCGCGCAGCAGGGCTACGAGGGCTTCCAGTTCGCCTGACAGACTGTCATTTCCGCTTGCGCCACCACCCT
The DNA here is from genome assembly GCA_031418675.1 of Pseudomonadota bacterium. GTDB lineage: Bacteria > Pseudomonadota > Gammaproteobacteria > JADJYF01. The sequence goes on along the minus strand of JANOXY010000506.1, from coordinate 2,252 downwards.
TGGGGACGGTTGATATTTTTGCGTGGGTGCCAAGCTGACGACATCCCGCTCCCAGCCACGAGGCTGCGCGACTGGCTTGGCAGCCGGCGCGGCATCGCTTGCGCCCGCAGCGCTAAGCGCCTGAGAGTCCGCAGCGGGAAACGCCCTGCGCGAGGTGCTTGAGTGGGTCATCGTCGTAGGCGTGGTCGCCAACGAGACTGTCGAGCGGGAGGTTACGGAATTAGGTTTTAATCTTGATCTGACTCGATGCACGATTCAGCACTGCACCTAGCAGTGGAGTGGAAGACAGCATCTCTTTAGCGAGTTCGACGTCCTCGATCGTCGTTTCACCTTCGACCACCACCAACAACGCGGCATCGACGAAAGGCAGAAACGCAAGTCCATCATCCGCTGTGAGCAAGGGCGGTACGTCGAATAACACCAGTCGCGACGGATAGCGTTCTTTTAGTTCGTGTACCAATTCCACCATCCGCGGCGAAGACAGCAGCTCAGAAGAAAATGCCGTGGGTGGTCCCGCCGGGATGATCACCAATCGATCGATGCCTGGATTAAACATGATGTCCGAAAGCGGCACGTCGCGCAGAAGATAGTCCGTAATGCCCTGTTCCGGCTGGCAACCGAGAAAACGATGAAGCGAGGGATCGCGCAGGTCAAGCTCGACCAGAAGCACTGTATGGTTGACCTCCCGTGCAATGCCTATCGCGAGATTCAGCGCGGTTAAGGTCTTACCCTCCTGGCTGCCCGGGCTGGTGATCGCGAGAACATTCCAGTCGTTTGCGCTCATTCGCTGCAGGACTTGGGTGCGCAGCATCTTGTAGGCCGAAGTGACCGGATCGCGACCATCACCGGTCACCACCAGGTTTTTTTCGAGTACGCCCGGCTGCAGGGTCACGCAGCGGGTATTGGTATAGGTGATCTCAACCGCTGATTTGGGTTGGGTATCGGTCGTGCTGCGATTTTTTGTGCGCGTGCTGCGCGTTGGACGCCGACTGGGCATGGTCAATGAGTACTCCGAATTGAACTGCGCTTATTCAGCAGGTAGGCGTCCTGCCATGGGTTAGCAGCCGCACCTTTGGAAATAGAATCCATTACCGCGAAGCCGTCGATAAGGTGCGACCTCGTCCAACTCGCCTGGTGAATTGCACTACGGAAGTTGCTACCGGCAATGGATTCATCTTCTATCACTATCTCGCCAGAGTGGAATCGCTGCTGCTCCATCGGAGCTGAGTCGATCCGGATAATGGTCGCCATGGATCGTTATCGACAGTACGCGCCACAGCGCGTGCATCCATGCGGCCAGTGGAGTTGTGGGCCGCTGAGTCAGCACCGATAGTGCGTAGACGAAACGGGAGGATCCATCGGCCTACAGCAGTGGTGGTGTCGCTTGATCCAGGTTGAAGTCCGCAAGATACAGCCGCGCGCGGTTCCAGTCGACCGAGCCTGCAGTCCATGCCATGCAGTGTGTCGTTGCACAAGGTTGGGCGGTGGCTAGTGACACGGTCGGCGCCGCAGCCAAAATCGAGAACAGTGCGAATCATTGCCCATTACGTCCATTGCCAATAGCCGTCTCACTTTCCGGACACCGATAGGACTACTCGAAATTCGTGGATGGCGCTAGACTTAGATACTACCTTGCACACGTTACATCTCCAATTGCCAGGCCGCATCCAATGTGTAGAGCATGTCCCGAATATTGATATTGTCGTGCCTGACGGTACTGGCTCTCAGCACCGCTTGTTCGATGTCGCCGTTCTCCCCTACGGTCCCGCTATCAGCGGCGGTTCCAACGCCTGCCCCAACGCCCGTGCCAGTGGCCTATCGACCACCAGCCGTGAGTAGTCTGCCAGCGGAGCGCGAAGTCTTCACACTCGGCCCCGAGGACGTTATCAGTATCTCGGTTTACGATAACGAGGAGTTCAATACGACGCAGGCGGTACGGCCCGACGGGTACGTGGCGGTCTTGTCGCTCGGAGATATCAAGGCCGAGGGCCGCACCATCGACGAGCTCCGCCAGGAGATCGAGCAGCGCCTGACCAAGGTCATTCGTCGGCCCAAAGCGAACGTTGTCGTCAACGAATACAACAGTCGCAGGATGTTGGTATTAGGCGCCGTCGCCAAGCCGGGCGTGGTGAAGCTCAGTTCAAGGAAGAACCTCCTCGAGGCCATGTCCGACGCAGGAGGCTTCGGTCCTGATGCCGACCTGCAGCGCTCGGTACTGTTTCGTGGTGACCAACTTGTGCCGATCAATTTCG
>JANOXY010000505.1:0-3198 GCA_031418675.1 Pseudomonadota bacterium | reverse complement strand
CATGGCGGCCAGCACGCGGTTGCCGCCGGCGGTGGGCTCGCCGGCGATCGTCGACAGCAGGTCCTTGAGCAGGAACGGCACGCCGGCAAAAGTGCCGCTGTGCGGCTGCGCCGCGAGTTTGCGTGCGTGCTCGTACATGGGATAAACGATGGCGTTCAAGCGCGGGTTGAGCGCTTCGATACGCGCGATCGCTTCGTCGACCAATTCCAGCGCTGAAACTTTACGTTCGCGCACCAGCGCAGCGAGCGCCAAACCGTCGAGATCAGCGTATTCGGAAATAGCCATGGTCATCATCCTCGTGGTGGGCGGGGCAAACGTTTCAGCATCGCGCTTCAACCCTAACAAATCGTTCGCTCGTGGGCCACGAGCGCGGGGCACGCTGGTCAGCGCTGCGCCGCCGCGCCAGGGTGGTGTCGAGCTTACGCGCTCAAGGTCGCGTAGGACGCCCGTCCCGTCGCCACCAGGCGCTGTTGATCGTCGAACAGATCAACATCAGCCACACCAACAGTGCGGCCATTGCGGCGCACCCGCGCGATGGCGGTCAAGTCGGTATCGATGGCGGGCCGCAGGTAATCGATGCGGAAGTTGATGGTTGGCAAGCCGCGTCCCAATTGCTGCGCCAGGGCGTAATCGCCAACGGTATCGATGATCGCGGCAAGCGGCCCACCATGCCACTGACGGCTGCCGGCGAGGCGTGCAAACTGTGTTTGCCAGACGACGCGCACGGTCAACTCGCCGCGCTCCAGATCTTGCGCCAGCACTTGCATGCCGAGGCCGGCGATATAAGGCGACTCGTCGAAGGCCTGCTGGATGTCCGCCAGACTGAGGCTGGTGTTCGCGCTCATGGTGTCACCACCAGCTTGCCAACGATGCGTCGTTGTTCGAGGCTGCGCAGCGCATCCACCGCCTCGGCGAGCGCATAGCTGCGCTCGATTGGGACCTGCAGACTGCCGGCCTGCACGAGGCCGAGCAGCGTATGAATGTCGTCCCGCTGCCAGCCGTTCGAGCCACGGATTTGCAGCTCAAAGGTCCAGATGAAGCGAATGTCTTCGACTGGATCGTAACCAGCGGTCGCGCCGCAGGTAAGCAGACGGCCGCCAACACGCAAGCTGCGCAAACTCTTCACCCAGGTGTCACCGCCGGTGAAATTGATCACCACGTCCACACCGTGTGGCCGTTCGCCTGGCGCGAGTGGGCGGATAGTCGGCTTGCCGTGACGCTCGCGCACCACCTCCAGAAAATCCTGCTCGGTGTACAGCACCGTTTCGTCAGCGCCGAGTGCACTCAGCCGCGCGGCTTTGCTGGCGTTGCCGGCGCAAGCGATCACATAAGCACCGGCGGCCTTGGCCAACTGCACAGCACAGACCCCAACACCACCACTGGCGCCGAGGATCAGGACCTTTTCGCCAGCTTGCACCTGACCGATGTGTTGCACCATGCGCAGTGCCGTGCCGTAGGCAACGGGCAAGGCGGCCGCGGCGCTATAGCTGACGTCGGCGGGTAAGCGGATGAGTTGATGGGCGCGCGCACGGCACAGTTCGGCGAGACCGCCGTGTATGGTTTCACCCATGAGACCACCTTCAACACGATTGAGCGGATCGACCAGCACCCGATCACCCAGCGCCCAGCCATTCACTCCAGCACCCACTTCAACAATCTCGCCGGCGACATCCAACCCCATGATGGCAGGCAGCGGCACGCGTATGCCCGGCATGCCGCGTCGCGTAAAGATATCGTGGTAGTTGAGCGAAGTGGCGTGCACACGCAGGACGACGTCACCGGCACCGGCGTGCGGATCCGGGAAATCATTTTCCAGGCGCAGCTTGTCGAGCCCACCGTGTTCGCGCAGCACCAATGCTTTCATGGGGATCCTCGTAGTTAGCCGTGTGCGGGTTCGCCAACCAAGCGCGGTGCGGGCTTACAGACGCTGGCCACCGCTGGCCTCGATGCGCTGGGCCGTCACCCAGCGCGCCGCGTCACTGGCCAGAAACGCAACCACCTCAGCGATATCCTCCGGTTGACCCACCCGTCGCAGCGCGATGGTCTGAGCCAGCACCGCCGCCGACTCCGGCACGCGCGCAGCCGGGTTCATGTCGGTCGCCGTCGCACCGGGCAGCACCGCGTTGACCGTGATACCGCGTGGTCCGAGTTGGGCCGCCAGCAACACCGTCAGAGCCTCGAGCCCAGCCTTGCACGGCGCGTAAGCAGCCATGGCTGGAAAGGCCACACGGGTGCCCATGGACGACACGTTGATGATACGTCCGCCGTCACGCAGTCGCGATAAGGCTTGTTGAATAATAAAAAATGGTGCCTTGAGATTGACTTGCAGCATGTGCTCAAAATCCGCCTCGCTGACCGCTTCGATCGGTGCGCGTGTGCCGATGCCCGCGTTATTGATCAGGATGTCGAAACGCACATCGCCACAGCGCGCCAGCAAGGCCGCATCGAGCGCGCTGAACAACTGCTGTGCCGCGCCGGCCTGCGCCAGATCGGCGGCCACGGCCAGGGCTTGTCCACCAGCCGCTTCGATCTGGGCGACAACGGCGTGTGCCGCATCCGCGGCCCGATGGTAGTGCACAACCACCAGCGCGCCCTGCGCGCCGAGTTGCAACGCGATCGCACGACCTATGCCGCGACTGGCGCCGGTCACCAGCGCCACCTTGCCGTGCAAACCCGCTGCTGTTTCGCCCATCGTGATTTCCCCTCAGCTGTTGCCGTTGCGCGCTGAGCACGACAGCGTGTTGCGATGAAACCGGCCGGACTCAGCTTAACGCGCTTCAGACCACATCTCGCCGCGCGGTTAGTTGAACTATTGAAGGCCTGTTCTTTGTCGTCGTGCGTACCGAACTGGCCGATGCCGCACTTGGGGAATCTACACCGCCGCTGTAATCGTTATCATCCTCGCCATGCGCGCCTTCGCCACCACCCTCTGCCTCGCTGTCGCGCTCACCGCTCTGGGCGTGATGTTCAGTGCTGCCCAACGTGCCGGGCCGCCCAACGTCGCTGGTTTGTTGTGGCCGGTGCAGCCGCAGCTGCAAAGCTTCGTACTCGACGACGCGCACGGCGGCAACTTCGACCAGGAGGCCCTGCGTGGGCACTGGACCTTGCTGTTCCTCGGTTATACCCACTGCCCGGACATCTGTCCGACTACGCTGGCGACCTTAAAAGCAGCGAACGCCGTACTCGCCGACTCCGCGC
>JANOXY010000504.1:0-7226 GCA_031418675.1 Pseudomonadota bacterium | reverse complement strand
GGGGCCTCCGTTTTCGTGACGCCACCCGACGCGGCGTTCCGCGATGAAATCGTTCAGCCTCGCCACCATCTGTAGGTGCGAATTTATTCGCACATTCGGCGCCCGCGTTTCGTGTTGGCATGCGTTATTCAATGTGCGAATAAATTCGCACCTACAGGGGAATCAGGACCCAGTCCTCGACCGGGGGCCTCCTTTTTCGTGACGCCACCTGACACGGCGTCCCGCGATAAAATCGTTCAGCCTCGCCACCATCTGTAGGTGCGAATTTATTCGCACATTCGAATTCCGCGCTTCGTGATGGAACACGTTATCGAATGTGCGAATGAATTCGCACCTACGGGGCGATGTACTACTTAAAGGCCGGCATCACGTCGTTGACCAGCAGCTCTTCGGTGTCGGGTGTGGCCGGGAACACGATGTAATAGGTTACGCCGGTGTTCTTGATGCGATCTTCCAACTCACGCTTCACTTCATCGGGTGTGCCGAGCAGGGCCACCGGTGCGCGCTGCGCAGCTTCGTAGGTAGGAAAGCCGAGGTGCGAGGCCAGCTGGCGCAGGGCCGGGTCGTTTTTGTCGCGCGACAAACCCAGCATCAACAGGCCACCAAATTCCATGCTGGCGGGATCACGCTCGGCTTCGCGCCTGAACTGGTGCAGCAACGCAATGCGGCGTTTGAGATCCGCCATGTCAAAACGCAGGGTGGCGGCCGGATCGTTGACAAAGTCCTTACCGTTGCCGGTCGGCGGAATGAGATTGATGACCGAGGCCTCCCGTGCCGCAATGCGCAGCAGGCCCGTGCCAGAGCCGCCCAGCATGATCTGCGGATAGGGTTTGGAAAGCGGGCGCGGGTTGGCGAACAGTTCCTTGATCTCAAAGTGCTGACCACGATAGTTCGGCACGTCCTGGGTCCACATCGCCTTCAAAACCTGGATGGTTTCATCGAGCTGGGCGAGTCTGTCCTTCAGGGGCGGAAAGGTATAACCGGCGGCGAGATATTCTTTGTCCTGCCAACCTGCACCCAGGCCCAGGATCAAACGACCGCGACTGACGTGATCAAGCGTTGCCGCGATTTTTGCCAACAGCGGTGGTGTGCGGAACGATGCCGCGACCACCGCCGGTGCCAGACGGATCTTCGAAGTCACGGCGGCAATTGCGGTGAGGATGGTGAAACATTCGTTCTGCGGTGTCTGGGGTGTGCCCAGCGGCGAAAAAAAATGATCGTTGGTCGAAACCGAATACAAACCTTCGCGTTCGGCGCGCAGCGCGGCTGCCATCGCTTCGTTCACGTCGCCGGTCGGCAGAAAAACACCAAATCGAATTGGATACACCTTAGTTCCCCTCTTGCTCGTCGATGATGATGGCGAAACGGCGCGGTTCGACGCCCAGGGCGCGCGCGGCACGTAGCCCCATTGTGCCGCAGACCATGGTCATGCGCACGACCACCCCGGCGCTTATAGGGGCTGGGCGCCGGGCTTGCCGTCGATCACCACAAACGAAGCCAGGGTTCGACAGCCGGTCTGCGCGTCCTTGACATCATCAAGTTCACGCAAATCAACCTGCATTTGTGTGGCCGAGCACTGCAGGCGCAAATAACCACGTGGTCCGGTCTGGCCATAACGGATATGCGCATTCCCATCGCGGATGGCCGCTGCCAGCGCTTCCGGGATGGGATCGGAACTGATCGCGGTTGTAACGAATTCGGTGGCGAGCACCGGCGCGCTAGCCGATCCATAGTCTGCTTTGAGATCGGTGACCCAGAATGAGTGCACATCACCCCCCAGAAAGACGGGATTGTGAGCACGACTGTGGGCCGTCGCCGTCAGCAGACGACAGCGCGCGGCGGAATAACCGTCCCAGGCATCGGAATAAAAAACTTCGCCGGCACCACGCTTGCTATCGGCTTGCGCCATCAACAGCTGTTGGCCCACCACATTCCAGCGCGCGCGACTCATCTGCATGCCGCTATCGAACCATTGCTCCTGTGCCGCGCCGAGCATGGTCGCCCGCTCATCAAGACGCGCAGCGCAATTTTCTATCCTGTTCGCACCACCGCGCCCGGGCGCAGGACAGGGTTGGGGACTGCGATACTGGCGAGCATCGAGCAGTGTAAAGCGCAGCAATGCGCCGTAATCGAGGATGGTATAAATGCGCATGTCAGGGCCGAAGGGCATCATCGTGCGCGGCAGCGGCATGTGCTCGTAGTAGGCGCGATAGGCGTTGCCACGCCGGCGCAGAAACCAGGCCGGGTCATCGAAATTCTGTGATTGTGCGCCGGCGTAATCGTTTTCCACTTCGTGATCGTCCCACACCATGAGCCACGCACAGGCAGCATGGGCAGCCTGCAGATCGGGATCGCTGCGGTACAACGCATAGCGCGTGCGATAGTCGCTCAAAGTGAACGGCTCGGGGTGGGCGTGCCGTCGCACCGCGCCGGTCTTCAGCGCGTTTTCGTAGATGTAGTCGCCCAGATGGACGATTAGATCCAGTTCGTCGTCCAGCATGTGGCGATAGGCGGCGTAATAACCGGCTTCATAGTGTTGGCAGGAGACGGCAGCAAAGCGCAGTCGCTCGACGGCATCAGCGGCGCGGGGTGCCGTGCGAAAACGACCAATGGCGCTGGTGGCATCACCACAGTGAAAACGATAGTGATACCAGGACCAGGGTTGCAGGCCGCTCACTTCCACGTGCACGCTGTGGGCCCACGCAGCCTCGGCAAAAGCAGTGCCGTGGGCGACCAGCGATTTAAAGCGCGCATCACGCGCCACTTCCCATTGCACGGGAATCAACGCTTCTTCAAGGCCCCCGTCGGGCATCAAGGGTTGCGGAGCAAGGCGCGTCCACAATACCGCCCCAGCGGGTGTTGGGTAACCACTAGCAACACCGAGGTTAAAGGGCGAAGCAGTCCGGACGCGCGACGCGGCGCGCCCGGCCGTGCTGGCCACCAGTGTGCTTGCAGCCAGCGTGTCACGCAGAAATCGACGACGGCTATAAGCTGTCATCTCTACCCTGTAGGTCCGAATTTATTCGGACACCGGCTAACGCAAGCCCACCAACAACACAAAAAATCACTCATTCCTCATGAGCAATGCGCCGGATGATGTACCCCCCAGAGCGCTCGTCGAGTTCCAGATCAAGATGACCACGCGCCTGGGCTTCTTCCAGCAGCTTGTTAAACGACCGCACACCGTAATAACTCTCGTTAAATTCCGGACGCCGCCGCTTGAGCGCTTGTTTGATCATCGAGCCCCACAGGATGCCCTCTTCGCCGCGCTCGGCGTGCATGGCATCGGCAGTCTCAATGATCAAATCGATGCCGGCCTGCAGCCGGTCTTCTTCTTTGGCCTTGGGCGCTTCGCTGACAACAACCTCAGCAGCAGGCACTTCTGCGACCACGGCACCGCTCACCGGTGCGGCCTTTTTGGCGGCTGGACGGCGCCGCTTGCGTCGACTGATTTCCTGTTCGCGCACCAGATCATCGTAAAAGATGAACTCATCACAATTGCGCATCAGCAGATCCGAGGTCGAATTTTTCACCCCCACACCAATCACGGTTTTGGCGTTTTCGCGCAGCTTGCTGACCAGCGGTGAAAAATCCGAATCGCCGCTAATGATGACGAAAGTATCAACATGGGATTTGGTGTAACAAAGGTCCAGGGCATCAACCACCATGCGGATGTCGGCGGAATTTTTGCCCGATTGCCGCGCGTGGGGAATTTCGATCAGCTCAAACGCCGCTTCGTGCATCTGTTCCTTGAATTCTTTGTAGCGGTCCCAATCGCAATAGGCTTTTTTAACCACGATGCTGCCCTTCACCAGCAAGCGTTCCAGCACCCGTGCAATGTCAAACTTCGCATACTTGGCGTCGCGCACCCCGAGCGCGACGTTTTCGAAGTCGCAGAACAACGCCAGGATCAGATCATCGTTATTGGCCATGGGAAAAATCCGCTGTGGAGAATGCTAAGCGGCACATGCCGACTCGAGCCGGCATGATAACAGGCCGCCACCGCGCCTCAGTGCCGCCCGTCAAAGTCCGCTGAGAAACGGATGTTGTCCTTGGCGATGCCGTCGAGCACAACCTGCATACCACCCGATTTGATCATCCATTCCAGGCGGTAGTCACGATATTCACGCTTGAACAAACCTTGTCGCACCAGTTCGTCCAGGCCTTCGAGGCTGGGGATGGAGTCGCTGGCTTCCTGCGCAGTTTGTGCCACCGCCGGCCGGGCATTAACGCGGGTCAACCAGGCCGCGAGCGGTGAGCCCGGCACGGGCGGCATGCCGAAGCTCGCCGAACAATTGACATAGGGCACGACCGAGAGATCGGCCCAGCCGAATGTACTGCCACCAAACCAGGGCGCATTGCCCAGCTCGATATTCAACCAGCGCTGCCAGGCCGCGATCTGCGCGGCGGCCCGTTCGCGCAGCTGCGCCGCAAGCTCAGCCGTGGTGCGGCCCATGAAACGAACTTCGATCACACCCCAGTTGATCGCCTCGTAATGGGTGTCCATGACATCTTCAATCATGCGTGCACGGGCGCGTTCCGCGGGTGCCTTGGGCAATAGTGGCGGGGTCGGCCATTTGTCCTCGATGTATTCAAGAATAATCGTCGAATCGAACACGCGCGTGGTGCCGTCGATCAAGGCCGGCACTTCGCTACGCGGCGACGCGCCGGCAAATTCTTCGCTGTAGCCCGAGCCGCTGCCCAGCCCGTCGGGCAGCACCAGATCAAACGGCAGATTTTTTTCCCGCAGCGCGATCTTGACCTTCTGGGCATAAGGCGAGAGCGGATGTTCGTAGAGGATCATGGTGTTGTCTCCAGCTTGGCGTTGACCTATTCGCAACGCAGATTAGATTTTTACAGCACGCGACATCAGGAAATCCTGACGCACAAAGTTGTCGTGAAAGTATTCCGCGGCCAAGGCATCAAACTCGTCGCGAAACATGGCCAGTCGCGCCGCATCACCAGCCAGGCTTTGTGCCACTTTCATGACCGGTGCGGCATTACGTTCCATAAAACCGCGGGCATGGGCCGGGCTCAGGGCCGGAAAGCGCAAGCAGGCGCGATCAAAGCGCAGCGCCTTGACGGTTTTGCCAAGACGTTCGCGCACGATGTCGGGATGCCCCCACTCGATCGGCGAACGCACCCCTTCCGGCATGGGCGGCGAGTAACGGCCGACCAAGGCAAACATACGGCCAACGTAGAGTTCAGGTGGCCAGGTCGAAAACGCGATCACACCACCGGGCTTCAAGACCCGTAACATCTCGCCGATCGCCACCGCCGGCCGTGGCCCAAACATATGGCCAAACTGACTGAGCACCACATCGAAGCTGGCATCGGCGAAGGGCAAGGCCTCGACGTCGGCTTCCTGAAAATCGACGGCAACACCGGCCAGCGTGACGTTGTAGCGTGCCGCTTCGAGCAAGGCCGGGGTCAAATCGGCGCCGGTCACGGTAGCGCCGCAACGGGCCGCGGTGAGCGCCACCACCCCCGTGCCACAGCCGACATCCAGCACCCGCTGCCCGGCGCTGACGGCCGCAAATCGGACCAGGTCCGGCGCAACCGAGCCCGTGAGCATTTCAAATGGGATGAAACTCGCCCAGCTTTCGCGGGCAGCAGCTTTCATTTGCGCAATGGCATCCATAGTCATAGCCTCAGTTGCTCGCGGCGCGGCGCGCAGCGCAGGCGCTGAGACTAGAGAGACTGGCGCAGGCTGACAAGCACAGCGCGCTCCGTATACTGCGTGACACCATGACTGACTTCGACAAAAACCTGTCACGCGTCCTGACCCGCGTCATGCCGGACTTCATCACACTCGAGCGCAGCGCGCGCCTGTCGGGTGGTGCGAGTCAGGAAACCTATCGCCTGGACATCACTACCCGCGACGGTCCGCGCCGCCTGGCGCTGCGTCGTGCACCGGGTGGCGCCGCCGACACCCGCGACTACGGTGGTCCCGGGCTCGCCATCGAGGCACGGCTCATCACGCTCGCGCGCGACGCCGGTGTGCCGGCACCCGCGATCCTGCACGTACTCGATGACGGCGATGAGCTCGGTGATGGTTTCATCATGGAGTGGCTGAGCGGCGAAGCGCTGGGCGCACGCATCGTCAAGGCTGAAGAGTTTGCCGCTGTGCGTCGGACGCTGGCTTATCAGTGCGGCGAGATCCTGGCGCGTATTCACGCCATCGATGTTGACGCCCATGGATTGAGTGAACATCTCGAACGTCTGACACCCCAGGCGTTTGTCACACGGCAGTGGGACTACTACCGCAAACTCGGCACACCCCAGCCGATGATCGATTTCACCGCACGCTGGTTATTGGAACATCTGCCGCCGGCGTGCCCCTTAACCCTGGTCCACAATGATTTTCGTAACGGCAATCTAATGATTTCGCCGAGCGCTGGTGTGGTCGGTGTGCTCGATTGGGAAGTGGCGCACATCGGTGACCCCATGCGTGATCTCGGCTGGATCTGCACCAACTCCTGGCGCTTTGGCCGCACAGATCTGGCGGTTGGTGGTTTTGGTCGGCGCGAAGATCTGTTTGCCGGGTACCGCGCCGTGAGCGGCCGCAGTGTCGACGCGGAGCATGTGCGTTTCTGGGAGATCTTCGGGTCGTTCTGGTGGGCGGTGGGATCCTTGATCATGGCTGAGCACTATCGCCATGGCCCGGATCGCACGGTGGAACGCCCGGCCATTGGTCGCCGCAGCTCCGAGTGTCAGGTCGATTGTGTGAACCTCATGATGCCAGGTGTCGTGAACCTGCCAGCCGCCACGCCGCCCGGCGGCGATGAGCTGCCACGCGACGATGAACTGCTGATCAGTGTGCGGGATTTCCTGCGCGAAGACGTGATGGGCGCCACCACAGGTCGCACCCAGTTCATGGCACGGGTCGCGGCCAACTCCCTCGATATTCTATTGCGTGATCAACAACTCGGCCCGGCACTGCGTGCAGCCGAACACACACGGCTAAGCGCCATCATGGGCCATGCAGGCACGCGCGAAGCGCTACGCTGGGAACTGGTGGAGGCTTTGCGTGATGGCTCCATGGCGCTGGATACACCCGGCCTGGTGGATCACTTGCGCACCACCGTGATCGGCGAACTGGCCATCGATCAACCGTCCTACTCGGGCTTCAAAACCGCCCTGCAGGGCGGTGTGGCTTAACCCCCCCTGTAGGTGCGAAGTCATTCGCACATTAAGCCGATCCACCCCATCCCTATTGCGGCGCC
>JANOXY010000503.1:0-2740 GCA_031418675.1 Pseudomonadota bacterium | reverse complement strand
CCGAGCTCGACCGAGCCGAGCCCAGCGGCAAAATGCCCACCGCTTCCGCTGACCGACTCCAGCAGGAATGCTCGGACTTCGGCAGCCACCTGTTCCAGAGCCGACTCGGGCAAGGCACGCAGGTCGGCGGGGAGATCAATCTTGTCGAGCAGTGGATAGTGCGAACTATGTGTCATGGAGAGTCGATTCTCACCGATACAAGCAACCCGGCGGGCCGTGGATTATGGGGAGCGCACAGGTGCCTTGCAAGCCAAGCGGGGCGCACTCGAAATTAAAGGGAACACCGAATACGGGCGCTAGATTGGGCTCGATCTGCGTCGCTTCTCACGCCCGCATCCATCCAATTTCCGGCCATAGGCCTGTACTTTTTTACATCGTTACAGTAAGGTTGCGCGCCATTGTGCTTCAAACTGCAATTATTTGAAACACAAAAAGAAATACCTGTTTAATTTATAGGGTTAAAGCATGTCCGTTCCTTTCATTCAGCAGTATCGCGTCGGTCGATATATCCTTGAGCAGAAACTCAAGGGCATCAAGCGTTACCCGCTGGTGCTGATGTTGGAACCATTGTTCCGTTGCAATCTTGCGTGCGCCGGCTGCGGCAAGATCGACTACCCCGACGAAATTCTCGATAAACGTCTGTCCTTTGAGGACTGCATGCGATCGATAGACGAGTGCGGCGCGCCCGTCGTCTCTATCGCCGGTGGCGAGCCGCTGATCCACAAGGACATCGTGCGCATCGCGCAGGGCTTTATCGAGCGCAAGAAGTTTGTCTATCTATGTACAAATGCATTGCTGCTCGACAAAAAGATGGACGAGTTTGAGCCCAACCCTTACCTGACCTTTTCCATACACCTCGATGGTGGACGGACTCGCCACGACGCGTCGGTATGCCGGGATGGCGTTTACGACAAATGCATTGAAGTCATCAAAAAAGCCTTGGCCCGCGGCTTCCGGGTAACGGCCAATTGCACGCTGTTCCAGGGCGAGACTCCGGAAGAAGTGGCGCACTTCATGGACGAGATGATGGCGCTGGGACTCGAAGGCGTGACCATGGCGCCAGGGTACAACTATGAACGCGCGCCTCAGCAGGACGTGTTCATGGGCCGGCAACGGAGCAAACAGCTATTCCGCGATATCTTCCGTCTTGGCAAAGGTCGCAAGTGGCGCTTTAACCAGTCGTCGATGTATCTCGATTTCCTGGCCGGTAACCAGACCTACGAATGCACTCCTTGGGGCGCGGTAACCCGTAATGTGTTCGGTTGGCAGAAACCCTGCTACCTGCTGGTCGGCGAAGGATATGCGCCAAGCTATCGTTCACTGATCGACGACACGCCGTGGGAAAAGTACGGTACCGGTCGCAACCCGAAATGCGACAATTGCATGATGCATTGTGGCTACGAGATGACCGCGGTTGACGATACTTTTGCCAACCCGCTTAAAGCTGCTCGCGTAGCGCTGTTCGGGCCACGCATCGACGGCCCAATGGCGCCAGAACTGCCGTTCACGTATGAACAGGAATCCGCCAGCAAACCACGACTCGTCGCGTCTGGCGAATCAAGCGGCGCGAGCTGCGGCACTAAACGCGTCGCCTGAGCGAGCCTTCAGCATGCTGCCGCGTCGAGTGCCGCTCGCGCGGCGGCCCAAGCTGACACCTGACCTATGCTTTTGACCGCAACGGCTCTGTCTGCCCTGTTGTGGTTGACCCTCCTGGTACTTCCCTGGCGGCCATGGTCGACTGCGGAAAATTTGAAAGTAGCGCCGGACGCGCCGCCGGCGAACCTGTCTGACATCACCGTACTCATTCCGGCGCGCGATGAGGCGAGCTGCATCGCCGCTACACTACGCGCGCTGAACGCCCAGGGAAACATCGCCAAAATCGTGATGGTCGATGACCAGAGTAGCGATGGCACCGGCGCGATCGCACGCAGTCTCGCTCTGGCGAATCTTCAAGTCCTTGATGGTGCGCCGTTGCCCGCCGGCTGGAGCGGCAAGCTGTGGGCATTGCAGCAGGCGTCGCAGGAAGTACTGACCCCCTACACCTTGCTGCTCGACGCCGACATTGAACTCGCTCCCGGCACCCTCGGCGCGCTCAAGACCCATATGACCAGCAATATGTTGGCGCTCGCGTCCGTGATGGCGAGTCTGCACATGGGGAACGCCTGGGAAAAGTTATTGCTGCCGCCGTTCATATATTTTTTCAAGCTCATCTATCCATTCGCATTGTCCAATCGGCCGCGCTCACCCATTGCCGCTGCCGCGGGCGGCTGTGTATTGCTGCGCACCGATATGCTGCGCACGATCGGCGGCTTCGCAGCGCTGCGCGACGCGATCATCGACGACTGCACGCTGGCCCAACGGGTTAAGCGCCATGGCGGACGCACGTGGCTAGGTTTGAGTCGTGAGGTGCGCGCCATTCGCCCTTACCAGACCTTGAACAATATCTGGAACATGGTGGCGCGCACGGCCTTCACCCAACTGCGCTATTCCAATCTGCTGCTGGCCATTTGTACGCTCATGCTGGGTCTGAGTTTTGTCGTGCCATGGTTTGCTCTGTGCAGCGGCGCACCGACAACAATCCTTGCCGGGGTGCTAGCTTTGCTGGCGATGAGTGGTTCGTATTGGCCTACCGTCAGGTACTACGGTCTGCATCCGTTATGGGTGATGAGCCTGAGCGTCGCGGCCTGGCTGTTCTTGGCGATGACCTGGACCTCAGCGTGGCGTTATTGGTCAGGCGAAC
>JANOXY010000502.1:0-3190 GCA_031418675.1 Pseudomonadota bacterium | reverse complement strand
AGCGTGGTGGGCCCAACATCGGGTGCTGAAGTCAGTGCCACTAAGCTTGCGGCCACAGCGCTGCTCGGCATTGGCGTTGCGATCGCGCCGCCCGGCACCTTGCATGCCCTGGATTCCAGTCGGCCACTAGCCGCAGAAGTGCGCTTGCCCATTGTGCCTGGCTGGGAAGGTCCGGAAACCGTTGAATCGGCGCTCCGACCAAATTTTCGCGGCGCCGCCCAAACACTGTGCGCGCGTTACCGATCGGCCGACGGGCGTAGCGTGACACTCGATATCGTTTACTTCAGAAAGCAGGATAGCGGTGGCGAGCTGATCAATCATGGTAACCGCGTGTTTGATAAAGAACGCCAACGCCAGGTCGACTATGGCCGGCGCGCTTTACATGCCGGCGGCGCAGTCAGTGATGTCGAAGAACTGCGATTGCGCGACCTGCAGACGGGCGGTGATTCCTTGTATTGGTATTGGTACGACAGCCACGGAAAACGCACTGCCAATCGTCCTTCGATTAAGTTGGCGGACGGTCTCGCGAGACTCGTTGGTCGCAATGAAGGTGGGGCGTTTATGGTGGTTGGCACACCCATCCTGGATGGTTTGCCGGCTGCGGAGGTGCTCGACGCTTTCCTCGCCACCGGCGCACTGAAGCTTGAGCTTCTGCATACCCAGCGCTAGACCAGGCGCGCTGCAAAATCATGTCTAAGCCGATCACAATCATGCACGTGCTGTTCCGCTTCGGCATTGGCGGCCTGGAGAATGGCATGGTCAATCTTATCAATGGCCTCGATCGTAACCGCTATCGGCACGTAATCGTGTGTCTGGCTGACTTCGACACGACTTTTCTTGAACGGGTAAAGGTGCCTGGCATCGAGATTCACGCACTCGATAAGCGGCCCGGGCAAGACCTGCGGGTGTGGTGGCGTATGTGGCGGCTGTTGCGCGCGGTTCGTCCCACCATTCTTCATACACGCAATTTTGCCACCCTCGAACTGCAGCTGTTGGGCTGGCTGGCGGGGGTGCGAGGGCGGGTGCACGGCGAACACGGCTGGGACGTGCAGGATCTTGACGGCAGCAAGCGCAAATACCGCATTGCGCGGCGTGTCCTCGCGGCTTTTGTGCAGTGTTTTATTGTCCTGTCCCGTGATCTCGAGCGCTATCTGCTGCGTGACGTGGGAATCGGTGTGAATAAGCTGGTACAGATCTATAACGGTGTGGACATCGAGGTTTTTGCGGCGGAAGACCGCCGCCATCGTAGCGCCCCGCTGGTGGTCGGCACAGTGGGCCGTATGAAGGCCGTCAAGAACCAGACCTTCCTGTGTCAGGCGTTTATAGCGCTGCTGCAGCGTCGTCCCGATCTGGTCGGCACTGTGCGCCTCAAATTGGTCGGTGACGGACCGTTACGCCAGGACTGCGCGGCGCTGATTGCGTCCGCGCAACGCCAGCACTGCGTAGAGTTTGTTGGTGACTCGGCGCAGGTCGCCCAGCACATGCGCAGTCTGGACATTTTTGTTTTGCCATCACTCGCCGAGGGCATCTCCAATACCATTCTTGAAGCCATGGCGAGTGCGCTACCGGTCATCGCAACGGGGGTCGGAGGTAATCGTGAGCTGGTCACCGATGGTGAATCGGGTTGCCTGGTCACAAGCGGCGATGTGGGCGCGCTCAGCGCGGCCATCGAGCGCTATGTTGATGACCCGGCCCTGCGTGCCCGGCATGGTGCGTATGGTCGCCAACTGGTTGAGAGTCGCTACAGTTTGCCGCGCATGCTGTCGAACTATGATGAAGTTTATCGCAGGCTGGCGGCATGAATGACTGCTTCGCAGCGGGGCGCAGTGATCGCAGCCAAGGCATGAAATCTATTTCAATCGGTTTGGATAGAAGAGCAGAGCGCCTATGTGTGGCATAGCGGGCATCGTCGACTTGCGCGGCCTCAGTGAGATTGCCGCTGGCCTGCTGCGTGGAATGACAGACGCCTTGACCCATCGCGGCCCCGATGAGTCCGGTTATCACTTCGCGCCGGGAGTCGGCCTGGGCCATCGTCGCCTTTCAATTATCGATCTAGCCAGCGGTCAGCAGCCGATGGCGAGTGAGGATCGCCGCGTATGGCTGACTTTTAACGGCGAGATCTACAATTTCCCGGACCTGCGTGTCCAGCTCGAAGCGGCGGGTTATAACTTTCGCACCCATTCCGATACCGAAGTGCTGTTAAACGCATGGCGCCACTGGGGCGAGGATTGTGTGCGGCGTCTGCGCGGTATGTTCGCTTTTGCGGTGTACGACGCCGAGCGCGAGACGCTGTTCATGGCGCGCGATCATCTCGGCGTCAAGCCGCTTTATTACGCGCTCCTGAATGACGGTCGCGTGTTATTCGCTTCGGAATTGAAGTCCATCGTGCTCTGTCCTCAGGTCCCGCGTGAAATCGACCCGTGTGCGGTGGACGAGTACTTCGCTTACGGCTACGTCCCAGAGCCGCGTACCATCTATCGCGCTGTAGCAAAGCTCGCGCCCGGGCATAGCTTGCTGCTGCGTCGTGGCGCGCCACCCGCATCGCCCAAGTGTTACTGGGACGTGCCGTTCAAGCTCGATAATCAGCTGAAAATCGAGGACGCGGCTGAAGAGCTGTTCACGCGCACCCGTGCGGCGGTTGCGTCGCAGATGGTGGCGGAAGTGCCATTGGGCGCCTTTCTGTCGGGCGGTGTTGACTCCTCCGCGGTGGTCGCGATGATGGCCGGCCTGCAGAACACGCCGGTCAACACCTGTTCCATAGGCTTCGACGTGGCCGCGTTCGACGAATCGTCCTACGCCGCCGAGGTCGCTAAACGGTACGGCACCACCCATTACGCCCGGCAGGTCAATCCCGACGATTTCAGTCTGGTCGAAAAGCTCATCGATCTGTACGACGAGCCCTATGCCGACAGCTCTGCGCTACCGACTTATCGCGTTTGTGAGCTTGCCCGTGAGCGCGTGACGGTGGCTTTGTCTGGTGACGGCGGCGATGAAAATCATGCCGGCTATCGGCGTTACAAATTGCATATGGCCGAAGAAGCTGTGCGGCGTTTGTTGCCGCTGAACGTGCGACGCGCGGTGTTTGGCCCATTGGGGGTGCTCTACCCGAAGGCCGATTGGGCACCGCGTATTTTCCGCGCCAAAACCACCTTTCAGTCGCTTGCGCGCGATTCGGTCGGCGCTTATTTCC
>JANOXY010000501.1:0-1607 GCA_031418675.1 Pseudomonadota bacterium | reverse complement strand
TGAATGGCCGCAGCCTGGGTTATGCCCGCGGTCGTGTGCTGGGTGGCTCGTCCTCCATCAATGCCATGATCTACATGCGCGGTCAGGCCGCCGATTACGATCACTGGGCAGCGCTCGGTCTGGCAGGCTGGTCCTGGGCGGACGTACTGCCGTGGTTCAAGCGCACGGAAAACTATGTGCACGGTGCAGACGAGTTCCATGGCGCGAGCGGCGAACTGCGGGTTGAAGAACGGCGCGTAAGCTGGGAGATCCTCGACGCCTGGCGTGAGGCTGCCGCGCAGACCGGCATCCCCAGCATCGCCGAGTTCAATCGTGGCGATAACGATGGCTGCGCTTACTTCCAGATGAATCAGCGTCGCGGTGTGCGTTGGAGTAACGCCAAGGCGTTTCTGCATCCGATCAAACATAGGGCTAACCTCACGGTCATCACGCACGCCCACGTCACCGGCTTGAACATCAAAAGCGAAGATGGGGTGAAGCGCGCCAGCGGCGTACGCTTTCGCAGTCCGAGCACCGGTGAAATCAACGCACAGGCGCGCAGAGAAGTGCTGCTTACCGCCGGCGCCATCGGCTCACCGCAGCTCCTGCAACTCTCGGGCATCGGACCCGGCGCGCTTTTGCAGCAGCACGGCATCAAGCTCGTCCACGACATGCCAGACGTCGGCGCCAACCTGCAGGATCATCTGCAGATCCGCATGATGTACAAGGTGCGCAATACCCGCACTCTGAACGAAAGAGCCAACTCGGTGTTCGGCCGCATGGCCATGGGACTCGATTACCTGCTGCGCCGACGCGGACCCATGACGATGCCACCCAGCCAGCTCGGCGCTTTTGCCCGTAGCGACCCGTCCCGTGAAGTGCCCAATATCGAATGGCATGTGCAACCCTTGAGTCTGGACAAGTTCGGTGCACCGCTGCATGACTTTCCCGCGATCACACCCTCGGTATGCAATCTGCGTCCGGCCAGCCGTGGCAGTATCTACATCGCATCACCAGACCCTGCCAAGGCACCGATCATCACGCTCAACTACCTCTCGGCCGAAGACGATATCCGCGTGGCGGTTGATGCCATGCGCTTTACTCGTCGCATCATGGCTGCGCCGGCACTGGCGCCGTTTGCACCGCAAGAGTTCCGCCCCGGTCCGGGCTGTGAGACTGAAGAAGAGCTGCGCCGCGCCGCCGGCGATCTCGGTACCACCATTTTTCATCCCGTTGGTACGTGCCGCATGGGACACGATCCACAGGCGGTGGTTGATGAACGGCTGCGTGTGCACGGCATTGCAGGTCTGCGCGTCATCGACGCTTCGATCATGCCCCTGATCGTCTCGGGCAACACCGCCGCCGCCGCCACCATGATTGGCGAAAAGGGCGCGGACCTCGTCCTCGCCGAATACGCCTGATCCTCAAGGAAACGCCATGCCCGCCAATCCCAAGATCACCAATATCGAAACCCTGGCCTGCAACGCGGGCTGGCGGAACTACACCTTCGTCAAGATCAGCACCGACGAAGGCATCGTCGGCTGGTCCGAGTATGACGAGGATGTCAGACAGCCAGCCGAACAGCACGAAGCACGGAGTGCCGATGGCGAGCGCAATGGCAACCAGCA
>JANOXY010000500.1:0-1845 GCA_031418675.1 Pseudomonadota bacterium | reverse complement strand
GTACCACCAACGGTGATATTGCCCACCACAATGACCGGCACCGGCGCCCGATATACCGGTAGAAGCTGGGATTTATAGACCGCGCGGCGCAGTGCCACGATGCCGCGATACATCCAGCTGAACGGCACCAGCAGCCAGCGTGCCGGGTGCCTGCCATACCAGATGTCGTCGAGCAGATTGCGCAGCGTTTCGTTCACAGCCACGACACCAGCGCGACGCTTGCGACCCTCATTTGTCCGCGCGCACGCGCGTCGGAAACGTAATCTTGTACAGCCCGGCTTGGCGAGCGGCGTCCATCACATCGATAACGGCCTGATAACTGGCGGCAGCATCCGCGCTGATGATGACAACCGGTTCGACGGTGCCCTTGTGCGCCGCGATCAATGCCCGACGAATGGTGTTGAGCTGGGTATTAAGCAAGGCCTGGTTGTTGACGAAGACATTGCCCTGATGATCGATGGCGATATCGATCTTCTCGGGTGGCTCGCTCGGTACCTCCTTGCTGGCCTGGGGCAAGGTCAGTTCCATCTTTGATTCGCTGACGAAAGTCGTCGAGACCATGTAAAAAATCAGCAATACCAGCACGACGTCGATCAGGGGCGTGACATTGAGCTCAAAGTCTTCGCCGCGCGGCGCACGGAAGTTCACAGTTTGGCCCCTGCATCAACGCGCGCAGCGCCATGCAGCGCCTCGACCAGCTTGATAGCCTCACCTTCCATGCCAACCACGAAGCCTTCGATACGGCGATTGAAATACCGGTAGAAGATCAGCGCCGGGATGGCGACGACCAGGCCACTGGCGGTGGTGATCAATGCCTCGGCGATACCACCGGCGAGTATCGACGGATCGCTCACACCCTGTTTGGTCACCGCTGAAAAAATTCGAATCATGCCGAGCACGGTGCCGAGCAGGCCGAGCAATGGACCGATCGACGCGATCGTGCCCAATACATTGACGTAGCGGCCGAGTTCGAACACCACGTGGCGCCCGACCTCCTCGATGCTTTCTTTCATGCTGTCACGGTCGCGGTGGCGATTGGCGAGCCCAGCGGCCAATATCCGTCCCAGCGGAGAGCCGGCCTTGAGGCTCTGCACACGACGCTCATCCAGCACACCGGCCTGGGCCCACTGCCAAACCTGGGCGACCAGATTATCCGGCACGACGCGTTTGTGCTGCAGCGTCCAGAAACGCTCGATCACAATCGCCAGCGCGACGACCGAGCAGGTCAGCAAAGGCAACATCATGATGCCGCCGGCAATCACCATTTCTAACACGAGTGGCAGTTCTCCTGAAAAGTGTTGGGCCCGCGAGCGAGCAGCGGCAGACATTAGCAAACCACGCCGTCCCTCGAAAGTGGCGCTGATGTGTTGCCTCTCACCGCAAGCGCTGGTGCCACCACCCCCAATGCGCAGCACGATAGCGCTCGACGCGCAGTCCGTGTTTTGCAACATCAACACTGGTCGCGCCGCTGGTTGCGCTATTGAAGACCATCGCGCCCGCGGTTTGGTAGCGCGTCACGACGCCGGCATGGGGCAATTGGTAACGATTGTGCAGACCGGCACTGATCAGCGCCACTTGCGGGTGCACGGCCCGCACGAAGCCTAGACTGGAAGACGATGCGCTGCCGTGATGAGGCACGCTTAACACGTCAGCCGCCAATGTGGTGCCCGCGCGCGCGAGCAAGTCACGCTCGACACCAAGCTCGATATCACCGCTCAACAGCGCACGGCCGTAGACCCCATGCACCATCAGCACGCAGGATCGATCGTTGCGCTTAGGCAAGGATACGTCGGTGCGTGGATGCAGAATCTCGAATCGCACGCCATCAACCTGCCAGCCCAGCGG
>JANOXY010000499.1:0-8141 GCA_031418675.1 Pseudomonadota bacterium | reverse complement strand
TGCAACGTGGCCTATCCACCGGAAAACTTCGCGGAGTCGATCTGAAGGCGGCGTTGTCAGCGGGGAAATTGTCCACTCATGCCATCCAGGATGGCATCGCGTCCGGCAAAATTTACGCCGAAGATCTGGAAAAGGTACTGCGTGGCAGCAATATTGAGTCGCGCGATTTGAGCAATGCGATCGAACATAATCGCCTCCCCGAGGGCACTACGCGCGCGTCCGTCGCAGCACCCGACGCGGCGACCCCAAGCGCGCCTTGAGACTGGTCGGTCCAAAGCGTGCATAGTTCAAGAACTGCCAATCTGCCTATCAAGTCCGTCTAAGGCTGGCCGACAACACCTGCACAGGCTGCGCAAAATGCGCCGCTCGAGCAGGCCGGAGATTGTCCATGCACGCCACCACCGTCACCGCTTCCCAAGCCAAGCCATCGACGCACAGCAGCCCGAATAACTGGCTGCCCAGCGGGTGCGCCCCGGTTGCCCGCCGTAAGCCACTGGAATATCTGACTACCGTTCATCCGTGTTTCATCGATGGCGTGCGGACTCTGGTCTACCGCCGCGGACTACAGCGCCACAGTCAGGCTTTGTTTGGCAAGCTCAAGGCCTATGCCGAGCACCATGGCTTCGTCTTGCATGAGGAACGGCGCAAACGTGAGCTCACCTGTCGCGATGAACGCCGCCGCCTGGCGCCCATCCTGTTATTTGCGGCGAGCCTGGTGAGTCAAGGTTTGCACGCCGAGGACGGTGGTTTGCACGACAATGGCATGACGGTGGTGCCGACCATCGACGTCATCGGTCAACGCATTACCACCGATCGCGCATATCTCATCGAGGCCGGCAAACGTTTTGTCTCCAAGCCGCACGGATCGGTCGAATTGATCCTGGGTATCGCGGCCGAAGTGCGGGCCAAGGGCGAAAAACACCGTGTGCGTACCCGCGGCATGCAGATGCCCGCCGAGTATTCCGACAGCTTCGTCGATCGTTACGACTACCGGCTAGCGACCGATTGCGGGGCCGAGACCTTCAGTTTTTATGAAGGTGATGGCTTTGCGGCCCTGGGTTACCACGCGGGTCGTGGCACGGTGATCCTGGATGTGCTGGCTGGCGGTGGCCCGTTTTCTGCGCCGCGCTTGTGGGGCCCCTACGATCAGGTGTTGAACGCCAATATCCGCATGGATTTAATGATGGGCGACGGCCTCAAAGATGGCATGGGCCTGTTACAGGCCTCATATAAAATCGGTTTGATGCCGGTGATGCGTAACTCGACCAAGAACTATTACGGGGAACTCTATTCCCGCGCGATCCTCGATGCGGCTGAATGTGTGCTACCCAACACACCACAAGTCCGCCAGGCTGACGTCGAATCGCCGCCAGGTGTCGACGACCACAGTTGAGGGGCAACCAGCGCGGTGTGCCGCGATGATCGTCGATTAATCTCGCCGCCACCCGTAGGTGCGAATTTATTCGCACATTCAACACCAATCTATCGGGCTGAATAACACTATTGCCGGTGCGATCAAATTCCCACCGACAGGCTACCAGCGCGACAGCGCGATCGACAGCACTCGATAAAGTTCATCGTGGCACACCCCACTAGCTCGAGTCGCCTGGTTTGCGCGTGTGTTCCGCGATGAGCGCGCGTGCCAGCTTCTTTACTTGCACATCGTAGAGTGCGAGCTCACCACCGGTGCGCACCGCCGCGATGGCCAGGCGCCCGATCAGCAGCAGTAACAAGATGGCGATTAACCAGGCCGCAAAATAAGAGAAGCGGAAGCCCGTTTGTGGCGCGGTGCTGGCACTGGAGGTTGTGGCGGGTGCGGACGACACACCGGCGCGGTCACTGCTGTCGAGTTGCTGCTGTCCGCGCTGGCTGGCGCCCGAGAGTGCAAAATCAAGATGTGAACCCCGTTCGACAGCCTGCGCGAAGCGCTCGATGTGGGTCGGCGAGAGATAGAGCTTCCAGGCGCTGACGATCACCGTCAAGGCAACGATCAAGCCCACCACCAGCAGCACCAGGCCCAAACCGCGTACCACCAGATTGAGCCGGCGGTCGCTACGTGCGAGCCAGTCCTGGTCAGGGGGATCTTGTTTGAATTCGAAACGCGCCACAACTTGGATTCTACACGAGCCACGCGAGCCCAAGCCGGAGCTGCTTGCGCTCGCGGGATGTGACCGCCAGTTGTAAAGTAGCGCCCGCCTATGTTCGAGCTACGCACTCTGGGATCGCGACTCGCCGGCGCGGCGGTGGTCGCGCTCGGCGTCTCGTGCCTGGTCTTCGCGCTGCTGCATCTGGTGCCCGGCGATCCGGTCGAGATCATGCTCGGCGAATACGCCGGTGCCGCCGATCGGCTTGCTTTACGCAGTCGTCTCGGTCTGGATCGACCGCTGGCAGAACAATGGATGCGTTTTGTCGTCGGGGTTTTGCACGGTGATCTGGGCAGTTCACTGGTCAGTGGGCGTCCGGTCGCGGCCTTGCTCGGCGAGCATGTCGGTTACACCGTCATATTGGCGCTCGCCGCACTCATGCTTGCGGCGCTGGTCGGTTTGCCTCTGGGTGTCGCGGCCGCGCTGGGCGCCGGTCGCATGTGGGACGCTGTCGCCAGCATCTTGGCCGTACTCGGCATGTCGGCGCCGAGTTTTGTGCTGGGGCCATTGTTAATCATCGTATTTGCCGTCCAGCTGGGCTGGTTTCCAGTGGGTGGTGCAAACGAACCTGCCAGCCTCGTCCTGCCGGCCGTGACCCTCGCCAGTGGATTGGCAGCGGTGCTGACGCGCATGACCCGCGCAGCGGTGCTCGAAGCCCTCTTGTTACCCCACGTGCAAGCGGCGCGGGCGCGCGGCCTGGGCGAGTGGGTGGTGGTGCTGGGACACGTGTGTCGCAACGCTGCGCTGCCGGTGGTGACCGTCCTTGGCCTGCAGCTGGGTGCCTTGCTCGGCGGGGCGGTCGTGACTGAGACCGTGTTCAACTGGCCGGGTCTCGGGCAGTTACTGATCGAGTCTATTCAGCGTCGTGATTATCCCGTGGTGCAAGGCGCAGTGCTCTTGATCGCGTTGACCTACATTGTGGTCAACGGTGTCGTCGATCTGCTTTACACACGCATAGATCCGCGCATCCAATCCGGCCCATGAGCGCCAACCACAGCACCGCACGCGGTATCGCCAGGATGAGCGCGGCGACGATTGTGGTGGCCTGGCTGCTGGTGGCGCTAAGCGCGAGTGTCTGGCCGCCGGCCGCCAAGGTGTCGCTGCCCGGCATTCTTGCGCCACCCGCCGTTCCGCTCAGCCTGGGCCGTGACGATCTGGGCCGCCCGGTGTTGGCGCGGCTCGCCGCAGGTGCGCGCATCTCCTTGCTGGTGGCGTTTGTCGTCGTGGTTGTCACCGGCCTACTCGGCACCGTCATCGGGCTCACAGCCGGCTGGCTGGGTGGTGCCGTCGATACGCTGCTCGTGGGCGTGACGGATATCTTTCTGGCCTTTCCCGGCATCTTGCTTGCGATCGCCCTGGCAGGGGTGCTGGGGCCAGGGATCAACAACGTCGTGACTGCGCTGAGTGTTGTAGGTTGGGTAGGATTCGCCCGTCTCGCCCGCGCCCAGACCATGAGCATCAAACATCGTGACCATGTGCAGGTGGCTCGGGCGTTTGGCGTGCAACCGGTTTTGATCGTCTGGCGCCATGTGCTGCCGCTGATCGCCGGACCTCTGATCGTCGAAGCGAGTTTCGCCTTCGCGGCGGTGATCGTGGCCGAAGCCGGTTTGTCCTTTCTGGGGCTGGGCGTGCAGCCACCCACACCATCCTGGGGCAGCATGATTCGCGATGGTTCACGCTATCTGCTGGTCGCACCGCATCTGGTCGTAGTGCCGGGCCTGGCGCTGGCGAGTCTGGTTGTGGCTATCAATCTGCTCGGCGATCAACTGCGCGATCGTTGGTTACCGCGCCGCCCGTGAGTGCGGCACGCGCGATACACTAGCTTGTCGAATCGCGGATCGGATGATGATGCTCGGACCCTTGATGATCGATATAGAAGGCACGGCCCTGACACCGGCCGATCGCGAACTGCTGCGTCATCCATTGGTGGGCGGCGTGATCCTGTTTGCGCGCAACTATGCTGAGCCGGCCCAAGTCGAAGCGCTGACCGCTGCCATTCATGGCTTACGCGAGCCACGGCTGGTGATTGCGGTCGATCAGGAAGGCGGACGGGTACAACGCTTTCGCCTCGGCTTCTCAGAACTGCCTGCCCTGGCCAGGCTCGGTGAGCGCTATGGCCAGGATGCCCCAGCAGCATTGTCCTTAGCCGCCGATTGCGCCTGGCTGATGGCCAGCGAGTTGCGAGCCGTGGGGGTCGATTTCAGCTTTGCGCCGGTGCTCGACTTGCGTAGCTCGCGCAGTGCGGTGATCGGCGATCGTGCCCTGCACGACGACCCGCAGGTGGTGGCGCGGCTGGCGCGCGTCTATATCGCCGCGTTGCATCGCGCCGGCATGGCCGCAGTGGGCAAACATTTCCCTGGGCACGGCTGCGTGGCCGCCGATTCCCACCATGAGCTGCCGATAGACGAGCGCGACTTCTCAGATCTTGAACATCACGACTTGGTGCCTTTTCGTGCGGCTGTGGCGGCAGGCATAGAAGGCATCATGACCGCCCACATCCTTTATCCGCAGGTTGATAAACATGTCGCGGGCTATTCGAGCTACTGGATTAAAGACGTGCTGCGCCGGGAAATGGGCTTCAGCGGCGCGGTTTTCAGCGACGACCTGAGCATGGCGGGCGCAGACCTTGGTGCCAGTTATGCAGAGCGCGCGCGCCTGGCCTTGGCGGCCGGCTGCGACGTCTTGTTGGTGTGCAACCATCGCGCGGGTGTGATCGAAGTGCTGGATGCATTGACGGTGGAACCCTATCCCCAGACCCAGGTGCGCCTGATGCGGATGCACGGTCGTGGCGGCGCCCCGGATTTCACCAGCCTGCGCGCACAGGCCGAGTGGCACGCCGTGACCACCCGGGTACGCGTGCTGGAACCGGATCCACAACTGGATCTTGACGACGACAATGTGCTGGCCTGAATCCGCGTGGATCTTTGCGCTGTGCTTGTACGTTTGGGGTGCGAGTTCCCAGGCGGCAGACCCCACTTGTGCGCCCCTGCAGCGCGGTGCACCGGTCGATCAAACAACAGTTGAACATGGCCATGGCCTGTTGTGGCGGATCAGCGGCGCGCAAGTCGGTGACAGTTTTGTACTCGGCACGATGCACGTCGCCGAACCGCGGGTCATGAAAGTGGTGGATGCAATACAAACACAATTTGCAGCCAGCCATGTTTTTGCCATGGAAGTGGTGCTTGATGGCAGCGCCATGGCGCAGTTGGGCGGCGCGATGGTCTTTAGTGATGGCCGCCGTTTGTCGCAGCTGGTGGATGATGGTCTGTTCGCCTCGACCGCGCGCCTGCTGGCAAGCTACGGCGTGCCTGAGACGATGGCCGATAAAATGAAACCGTGGGCGGCCTTCACCACCATGAGCATGCCGTCCGGCGGCACGGGTCTGCCGCTGGATATGCAATTGATGGGCATTGCCCAGCAAGCCGGTAAAGACGTACGCGGTTTGGAAAGTATCGCCGAGCAGATCGCGGTATTCGAAAGTGTGAGCGAGCCCGACCAGCTGGCCATGTTGCGCGAGGTGGTCTGCCATTACGGCACTTTCCAGCAGGAATTAGCTGAGATGGTTGATGCTTACGTGGCGCGTGATTTAGCCGCGCTGGTCGCGCAGGCAGCGCGCTATGAGAGTGCCGAAAAGGACGCCTTCATGGAAAAACTACTGTGGCAACGCAATGTGCGCATGGCTGCGCGCATCACACCCTTGCTCACCAGCGGGCATGCATTTATCGCCATTGGTGCATTGCATTTGCCCGGCGCACGGGGTGTCTTGCATCTACTGGAGCAACAGGGCTATCGGGTCGAGGCAGTATACTGAGGGCTGCCGACGGGTACCGTCGCTAAGAGGTCAGATGTGAAGATCCCCTTCGTCAAAATGCATGGTCTGGGCAATGACTTCGTCCTGCTCGATCAGCGTGCCCACCATTACGGTCTCTCACCCGCACAGATCGCGCGCTTGGCCGATCGTCGCTTCGGGGTTGGTTGTGATCAGGTGTTGTCGCTGGAAACGCCGAATGATGCCACCGCTGCCGTGCGCTACTGCATCTTTAATGCCGACGGCTCCAGCGCTGAACATTGTGGCAATGGAGTGCGTTGTGTGGCGCGTTATCTGGAACAACGTGGCGAGACCCAGGCCGGCAAGGTGTGGGTTGAGATCGGTACTGAAGTTTTCGAACTGAGCCTGCTGGACGACGGTCAGGTGCGCGTTGACATGGGCCGCCCGCGTTTTGCGCCGGCGGATATTCCGTTGGCAGTCAGCGCTGAAGCTGATCGTTATGTCATGTCGTTCGAGGGCCAGGCGCGCCATTTCGGCGCAGTCTCCATGGGCAATCCCCATGCGGTGTTCGAGGTCGAAGCCACCGCCTATGCTGCGGTCGAGGGCCTCGGTGCGGCGCTGCAAGACCACGCGCTGTTCCCGCAGCGGGTAAACGTCGGTTTCATGCAGGTAGTGGCGGCGGATCGCATACGCCTGCGGGTGTTCGAACGCGGCGTGGGTGAGACCCAAGCCTGCGGCACGGGCGCTTGCGCGGCTGTCGCCGTCGGCCGAAGATGGCGCCGGCTCGCCGAGCGGGTGGTCGTCGAGTTGCGCGGAGGTGAACTCACCATCGCCTGGGACGGCGACCCGCAACATTCCTTGTGGATGACCGGACCGACGGCATTTGTGTTCGAAGGAAGCATCGAGTTATGACCTCTACCAGTCAGCCGAACGCGCCCGTAGCAGCCCCTATTGCTGCAGCCGAGGTCATTGATTTCCTGCGTGCCAATCCGGGTTTTCTCGATCAGCACCCGCAGTTGTTGAGCGAGTTGAGCGTGCCTCACGGCAGCGGCGCGGCAGTGTCGCTGGTTGAACGCCAGGTTGGCGTGCTGCGCGAGGAAAGCGCACGACAGAAAAAGCAGTTCGAGGACATCATTCATCACGCCCGTTCCAATGAGCTGTTGACGCGCAAGATCCACATGCTGACCTTGGCCTTGATGAACGCCGTCGGGCCCCAGGCGATCTTCACTAGCCTCGAGCGCGGTCTGTGCGAGGATTTTGGCGCTGATCGGGTCGCAAGTCTGGTTTTCGCCGAATGTGCTGCCGTCGACGGCCAGGCACTCGCGCCCTTCGTTGGCGCCGAGGCCCCAGCCCGCACGGCTTTTGCCCTGGTCATCGGCGCCCACAGTTCGGCCTGCGGACCGTTGGACGCGGCGCAGGCAGCGCTGGTGTTTGATGACGAATTTAACGGCTCAGCGGTGGTCATGCCGCTGATCGGACGTGACTGGGACGGCGTGGTGATCTGCGCGAGTAAGGATCCAGCGCGTTATTCCGCCGATATGGGCACCGAACTGCTCGACTATTTGCGGGACGTCGCAACCCTGGTCATCACGCCCTGGGTGAAACGGAGTCAACGCGCCTGAACGAAGCGGCGGCGGCCGCACGCCGAGCCGCGCTCGACGACTTCCTGCGCAGCTTGCAGGGCCATTCTGTACACACCATCAGTGCCTATGGTCGCGACCAGGAACTGTTCCAGGTGTGGCTGAAGGCACGCGACATCGCTGCCTGGAGCGACATCGACGTCCATTGCGTGCGTGCCTACGTCACTGATCGACATCGCACCGGCAGCGGCGGCACCTCGCTCGCGCGCGCGCTGTCCAGTTTGCGTGCCTGGTTCCGTCACCTCTCCACGCAGGGACTGATGGTGGCCAATCCGGCCCAGGGACTGCGCCCGCCCAAGTCACCGCGCCGACTGCCGCGCACCCTCGACGTGGATCAGGTACAACAGGTGCTGGAGCAGCACGGTGAGGGTGTCTTGTCACTGCGCGATCAGGCGATGTGGGAAACCCTTTATTCCTGTGGGCTGCGGGTTTCGGAGCTGGTGGGACTGAGCTTGCAAGATGTCGATCTGCGCAACGGTGAGGCGCGGGTACTGGGCAAGGGACGTAAGCAGCGGGTGGTTCCCATCGGCCGCTTTGCCGTTGATTTAATTCAACGCTGGCTGACGCAGCGTGGCACCTTGCTAAAGG
>JANOXY010000498.1:0-11773 GCA_031418675.1 Pseudomonadota bacterium | reverse complement strand
CTGCCCCGATGCTGTGCGGCCTCTTCTCGTGAAGGGTTGTGTAACGGTTTGTGATGGAGCGGCGCCAATCTGTATGCATGTTTGCGGCCCGCCATCGTTCTCGTGCTATGATCGCTGCGATCTGGGGCTGTGCGCGTTTTTCTTCAATCAGGCCCTGGGCATAGCGGCGTACCTTGCGCACATATTCTTCGGCGATGACCTCATCGGACGGCGCGGCGATACCCTGGTCTATCCAATCGGCCAGCGTGAGGCGATCCTTTTCCGGTACACCCAATACAATGCAGATCGCTTGGGTGGGGATCTCGCGTGCAACTTGATGGGCGAAATCTATCCGCTCACCGGGCTTGATTGTGGCCAGCAGTTCGCGCGTGCGGCGTCGCAGTTCTGCCTCTAAAGCCGAAATGGCTTTGACGCTGAAGCCCTCGTTGACGATGCCACGCAGGCGTTTATGCAGGGGATCGTCGGTCTGGTTCATGACTTTGCCGGCGGACAGCTCATCTTTGATGGTGGTGCCACCGGCGGTGCGTGTGCCACCTTTATCCGAGGAATAGGCCATGGGATCCATAATCACCGCATCAACATCGGCGTAGCGGCTCACCACCCAGAAGCCCTCGCCATCGGGTGTGACGGCGGTCGGTGCATGCCAGTAGACCGGTTCGTGGGCGCGCAACCAGGTGAAAAAATCATGGGGGAAACCATGCGCAAATGTCTGGCCATCGGACAGATCGACTAGTGGCGTATCCATTGACAGGGTCCTGACGTTGGGGGGCTCGTGGCGTGCTTGAACAATGGCACGGAGCCTGCGGATTAGAGCACTGCTTTTCGGGAGATTCCAGCCGCGATGGACACCGTTATACTCGGATAGAACGTGTGCCAGCGTCCCGATCATCACGCCGCTTGAAGGAACACCGTATGTCCACAACGAGTCCCGCGAACGGTGCGCAGGCCGCTGCGCTGCAGACCTTCGACGCCATCATCATTGGTGCCGGCATCTGGGGCTTGTATCAACTCTATCGTCTGCGCGAACTCGGGCTCAGGGTGCGGGTGTTTGAAGCAGGCTCGGGCGTGGGCGGTACCTGGTACTGGAATCGTTATCCCGGTGCACGCTTCGATTCCGAGTCCTATACCTATGCGTACTCGTTTTCCGCGCTGCTTGCTGAACACTGGGATTGGAGTGAACACTTCGCGGCCCAGCCCGAAACCCTGCGCTATCTCGAATTTGCCGCTGACAAACTCGACCTGCTGAAAGACATTCAGTTCAATGCGCGTGTGGCGCAGGCTCACTACGATGAAAAGGCCAATCAGTGGAAGGTGACCACCACCAGCGGCGATCAAGCGCGCGCCAAATATCTGATCACCGCCGTCGGCGTGTTGTCCGCGCCCTATACGCCGGCCATCGCCGGGCGTGATGATTTCCAGGGCGAGAGTTGGCACACCGCCCACTGGCCGCAGCGGCCGGTTGACCTCAGTGACACGCGCGTCGGCGTGATCGGTGCCGGTGCCACGGCAGTGCAGCTGATTACCGAGGTGGCAAAAAATGTCGGGCAGCTGACAGTCTTTCAGCGTACCGCCAACTACTGCATTCCTCTCAATAACCGATCCATCGCCGGCGCCGAGCAGGCGGCACTCAAAGCCACTTATTCCACGATGTTTGAACGCTGCCGTACAACGTTTGGCGCCTTTCTGCATGATTTTGATCCGCGCTCAGCGTTTGACGTCTCAGATCAGAAGCGCGAAGCCATCTACGAGCATTTGTGGAACGAGCCGGGTTTCGGCTTCTGGCTGGGTAATTTCCACGACATCATGAGCGACCCACGCGCCAATGACACCATTGCCGAGTTTGTGCGCAAAAAGATCCGCCAACGGGTCAACGATCCAGTGGTCGCCGAGCGTCTGACGCCGCGTGATCACTACTTCGGCACCAAGCGTGTGCCGCTGGAAAGTGGTTACTACGAAGCCTACAACCGGCCCAATGTCGAACTGGTGGATCTCAAAACCACACCCATCACACGGATCACCGCCACGGGTATAAATACCAGTGCGCAGGACTACCCTTGCGACATCATCGTGTTTGCCACCGGTTTTGATGCGGTGACGGGCGCCTTGACGCGCATGGACATACGGGGCGAAGGCGGTATTGCACTGAAGGACAAATGGGCCGATGGACCGCGCACCTATCTTGGCCTCCAGATTGCCGGTTTCCCGAATCTGTTCACCGTGGTCGGTGCCCATAACGCTGCAAATTTTTGCAACGTGCCGCGTTGCGGCGAGCAGAACGTGGAGTGGGTGAGCGATTGCATTCGTTACCTGGAGGAACACCACATCGCACGCATCTCTGCCAGCGTTGAAGCCGAAGAAGCGTGGCGCGCGCACTGCCAAGAAGTGGTGGCCCACACCCTGTTTGGTGCGACCGACTCGTGGTTCATGGGCGCCAATATTCCCGGTAAAAAACGCATGTTCCTGGGCTATGGCGGTGGCTTGCCGCGGTATCGCGAAAAATGTGCCGCGGTAGCGGCAGCGGGCTATCAGGGTTTCGTTTTGGAATGACTTTGGAATACAGGAATTGACCATGAAAGATATCGGCTTTGTCGGCACCGGAACCATCGGCGCACCGATGGCAATGCGACTGCTCGATGCCGGGCACCGGCTGCGGGTGTATGACCTGAACATCGAGGCGACGCGACCCCATGAAGACAAAGGCGCGCTGCGGGCTGCATCGCTGCGCGAAATTGCCGAGCACTGCGCGGTGGTGTTTCTGTCTCTGCCGGGGCCCAAGCAGATCGAAGCCGTCATGCTCGGCGCAGACGGTCTGCTAGCCCATGCACGACCTGCCTGCACCATCGTTGATTTGTCCACCAATGCCATCGCACTCAATCGCCAGCTCGCCAGCCAGGCCAGCAGTCAGGGCATGCACTACCTCGATGCGCCGGTGTCCGGCGGGCGTGTGGGTGCGATTGCGGGCAAACTCGCGGTAATGGTGGGGGGTGATCGCGCCGCTTTTGAGGCGGTGCGTGATCTGATCGCCTGTTTTGGCGAAAACATCTTTTACATGGGCGATGCCGGTGCCGGTACCCTGACCAAACTCGTTAACAACCAGATCTTTCTCGCCGCCAGCGTGCTGGTGCAGGAAGGATTTGTGATGGGCGTCAAAGCCGGCATGGATCCCAGCGCCTTGCTGGAAGTCTTTAAAGTGAGCTCGGCGGCTTCGGTGTTGGGTCGCGCCTCATTGTTTTTGTCGCGCAAGTTTGAACAGGACATCTTCTCTTTAGCGATTGCGGCCAAGGACATCGATGTCGCGCTGGCCTCGGCCGCAGCCCTGGGTGCCCAAATGCCTATGACTGCGGCGGCGGCGGGTGTTTATCAGCGCGCCTTGCAGCAGGGTCTTGGCGCGCAGGACTTCTACGCCACGGTCAAAGTGCTGGAGGCAGCGGCAGGTGTCACGGTTCCACCCTTGCAGAAGCCGCCGGCGCCCGATAAACCCACCCGCTAATGGAGTGATGATGATTCCTGTCGAATATGCAGGAGTGGACAACAACATTCCGGCCGGCCTCGCTGCACGTCTGCCGGAACTGATATCCGAGCTAAACAAGGTGTCTAAGTGAACGAACAGACTGGGGTCGAAATTCCGATCAGAACACCGAAGGTTATTGTCCCGCCGCACAGCGTGTTACAGCAGGAGCGGCGCTTTTTCCTGTTGGCCTCGATCGTGCTGCTTCTGCTTACCGGCTTCGGTTTCAGGCAGTTCCTGATGCACGGCAAAGGCGCCGATGGCATCCCGCTCACGCCGGAGATAGTGCCGCTGGTCGCAATGCTGGTTATCCCGTAAATTTTCCAGCGCCCGACGGGTCGCGAGCGCACCCTGTAGGTGCGAATTTATTCGCACATTCAATCGCAATTTGAAGAGATCAGTGTGTCATTCTTTGTGCGAATAAATTCGCACCTACACCGTACAAAGCCTGCTCATCGTCACAGGAAGGCGCCGCCTCCACATCACGCTCGGTGCCCTGGGCGCCGTGCTGGCGACATCGATTGTGATCCTCAGTGCAGCGACAGCGATGCTGTCGACCCGTTACAACCCCGCCATCTACGCAGAATTCGGTGGATCGCGCTACTTCCTGGCCTTTGCCCTCACCGCGACGCTGATGTTTGGCGCATTTGCCACCGCTGGAATCATTTATCGCAGCAGAGCGGACGTGCACAGACCGATGATGCTGCTGGCAACGGTAGCGATGATGACCGGGGCCTTCGATCGATTCCCGTTTATACCGTGGCTCATGGCCGTCTCCCATGGCAACGTACCGGTTTTTCATTGGGGACCGACGCTGTTGTTAGGCGCCGTGTTATTGGCCTTGCACACCGCGATGACACGACGACTGAGTCACTGGCATGCCGCCGGCTACGCCAGTGCCGTGGTCGTGATTTTGATCTCTGTCCTGGTCGCGCCGAGTGCCGCGTGGACCCAATTGGCAGCGCAGGTGATCCCGTAATTTTTCCTGCGCCCGACGGATTGCGAGCGTGCCCTGTAGGTGCGAATTTATTCGCACAAAGAATGACGCACTGATCTCTTCAAATCGCGATCGAATGTGCGAATAAATTCGCACCTACAATGTTCTTCGGGTGGGACGCCGTCAGGTTTGCTGATAACTGATAGCCCGGTTGCGAAAAGGTACCGCGGCCAGTCCGGCACCAGCGACGGCCGCGACGGTAAACAGGTATCGTGCCCCAGGAGCTGCCTGCGGCCGACGATTCGGCTTTTGTCCGTCGCTGCCGGCGCCCGCGGCCCAAACACTTCTTCAACTTTGCGCAAACCAGCGACCCCGGTTGGCCATCCGCCGTAATGGGCGAGATGCAGCATCATCTCTTCCACTTTTGCGCGCGGAATACCGAGGTTTTTTGCGCCAAACAAATGGGTTTTCAGTTCGGTCTCACGGCCCAGCACGGTCAAGGCGGCGATGGTGATCATGGAGCGTTCTTCGATAGCCAGACCCGGCCGATTCCAGATATCACCAAATAAATTGGCGACCGTCACTTGCATGAAATCGCTGGACAGCGCGGTGTCGTCGGGTGCACGGCCAAATAAACGGGCCATGGCCTCCTTACCTTTTTCGAGACGGGATTTTTCAGTCATGACTTACTCCTCTTGAGTGTGAATGGACGCATGCTAAGCGCTGCATGCTTCGGTGCGCGTTGAGAAATGTGCCGCCGCCCATCAAGCGCGCCGTTACGCGCTGCGCAAACGTGTACTCACATTGATGTGATGACCATCGTCAACCGCTACGGGAATCGTGTCAAAGCCCGCAGGCGTCGGCCGCAGGCGCGGAAAAGCAGGATGTCTGAACGGCTCGCCGGGCTGCAATGCGTCGGCCAAACCCGCCACCAGCGGCGCCGGTGCCAGGCCGGGGCGCGCCGCAAACACCGCATCACGACCAAACAGCCGCAGCGATAAGGTGCGCCGCCGCTGGCCCTGCATGGTGCTGCCACCGCCATGCAGGGTCGACGGATGAAAAACCACCACATCACCCGGCGCGACCGCCCAGCTGACAATGTCCCAGGAGGCGCGATCTTTTTCGATGTCGGGCAGCCGCGGCAATCCTTTGCCGAACACCGGTGCCGTGTCATCGGGGCCGTCGAAGCTTGAGCCATCGTAGAGCGTGCCGCGCCACGAACCGCGGACAAACTCCAGTGAGTTCGCCTGCGCGACCGGTTCGAGATTGATCCACAGCACGGCGACCTGCTGACCGTCGAGCGCCAGGTAGGGTGAGTCCTGATGCCAGGGTGTACGACGACCGGCGCCAGCGTCTTTGCGCCACACCTGTTCGTAGAGAAACCACACTTCCGGGGTGCCCCACAAGCTCGCGGCGATGTCGGGAATGAGGGTATCGACCAGCAGTTCGTGGTAGGCCGTTGCTGCCGCGGGATTGCACAGGTCCTGATAAAAAGCGCCGTCGGTATCGGGGTACATCATGCAGCCCGATGGAGTTGGATGGGCCATGCTCCAGTCGTAGGCTTGTGCGATCAGTTGCTGGGTGCGCTGATCAAGTACAGCGGGTAAATGCACCACGCCATCGCGTTGATAATCCGCCGCCAGCGATTGGATGGTATTCAACATGATTTTGTCCTTGCGACTAGCAATGTGTGATCGTGAAGTCAGCCTGCGCCCAAGCCTGTGCCCGTTCAGTGTGCCTGCGAACCACTGCGGCCAATGCCGGTATTAGAACGCACATACAGCTCTTCCCACATCGTTTGTGCGCGCGGGTCGCGGTAACACAGCGAGCCGATGAACACAGCGAAAAAGCCCAGCGGTATCGACACCAGCCCCGGATTGCGCAGCGCGAACCACGGTGCTTCAAGACCGACCAGGCTGGTGGTGCGGGCGCCGAGCTTTTTTATTTCTTTTTGCGCCAGGGCTACAGCCTTATGCAGGGCTGCCAGTTCGACGGGGCCGCCAGCGGCACCCAGGGTGGCGATACGCGCGCTGTGATTGCTGATCAGCGCCTGCTGCGTGGCACGTACCTGCAGGGGATAAGTCATATTGGGGGAGACCAGCACCAGGCCGATGGCCGCCGTGGTGCCCACCACCAGACCCGCCACCACGCCGGCGGTATTGCAGCGCCGCCAGTAGAGTGTCAGCAGAATGACCGGCAGATTGGCCGAGGCGGCAACCGCAAACGCCAGCGCCACCAGGTGGGCTACGTTCTGACCCTGGGCGGCAATGCCGATGGCGATCGCCAGGGTGCCGACAATCAGCGAGCAAATGCGCGCGGCGCGGGTTTCTTGCGCATCGGTGGCGTGCTCACCCTTGATCACACCGACCCAGATGTCGTGACTCATGGCTGAGGCGGCCGCCAATACCAGGCCCGCTACCACCGCCACGATGGTGGCAAAAGCCACGGCCGCCACAAAAGACAGCATGAGATTGCCCAGCAAAGAGTCGGGCCCGCCACCCAGCAGCTGGGCGAGCAGGGGTGCGGCCATGTTGCCACCGCGATCGGCGGCGATGATTGCATTGGGTCCGACCAGCATCGCCGCGCCGGTACCCAGGAACAGGGTCAGCACGTAAAAGCCACCGATGATGGCCATCGCCCAGATCACCGAGGTGCGCGCCGCCTGAGCGGACGGTACGGTGAAAAACCGCATCAGTATGTGTGGCATGCCGGCCGTACCAAACACCAGCGCCATGCCCAGCGAAATCTGATCGATAGGACTCTTGAGATAAAGGCCGGGTTCGAGAAAGCGTCGGCCTAGCTCAGCACCGGTGAGTGAACTTGCCGACGCACCGATCAGCTCGGCAACCCGTGCCTGGATTTTGGTGTCGTCGATCACGGCCTGAAAATACTGCGGTCCGCCAAAACCATAGTGCAACCACACCAGCAGCACCATCACCAGCGACGCAATCACCAGCAACACCGCTTTGATGATCTGCACATAGGTGGTGGCGACCATGCCACCAAACAAAACATAGCCGAGCATCAGGATCCCGACCGCGATGACGGAATACGCGTAGTCGATACCGATGAGGGTCTGCACCAGCACGCCGCCGCCGACCATCTGGGCGGTGAGATAAAACGTTGCAACCGTAATGGTGGAGAGCGCCATGCCGGCGCGCACCGTACGCGGATTGTTGCGGAAGGCGAGGATGTCGCCCATGGTGTAACGGCCAATGTTGCGACACGGTTCGGCAATCACCAGCAGGACGGTGATATAGGCCACCAGCCAACCCACCGAATACATAAAACCATCGTAACCGTAGAGCGCGATGAGGCCGGCGATGCCGAGGAAAGAGGCGGCCGACAAATAGTCGCCAGCAATTGCCCAGCCGTTTTGTAATCCACTGACAGCACCACCGGCGGCATAAAAATCGGCACTGGTTTTGACCCGGCGCGCGGCACGATAAGTGACGAAGAGCGTGAAAACGATGATGGTGGCGAACACCGCAAAGGTGAGTGGTCGCCATTGAGGCTGCACTGCTTGCGCCCAGGCTGCGTCGCTGCTGAGAGCAAACAAGAGACCGAGGCTTAAGCTCGGACCCTTAGCGTCGCTGCGATGGGTGGTGGAGGCGGGCATTAAGCGCTACTCGCTTTACGCGCAATGGCCGCGGCCATGCCATCAAAACGCGCGGCTCGGCGCGCGTAAAGCCACGCCACGCCCCACGCCACCAGGAATTGTGAGAGCGCAAACAGCAACCCGACGTTGATCGGCCCCCACACCGGCCGACGATAGAGATCGGTGAAATAGGCGGCGCCCAAGGGCAATAAAAAATAGTAGCCGACAGCAAAGGCCATCAGGCCCCACAGAAAGCGTGTTTTCTGGGCATGCAGCGCCTGGAAATCCGGATCAGCATGAATGGTCGCCCAGGGGTCGGTGTCGCGCTGCACGCGGGGCTCCTCTGCTAGTCGTTGGGGAGCCGCAGCCTACAGGATTTTGGCGCTGTGCGGGCTTCGTGGTTTGGGAGGATGCCCGAATGAATTCGAACCTACCGGAGGAGCTTGCTCGGTGCTTGGTGCTATGGGCGACGCGCGGGCATTGCTGCACACGCGTGAGTATTTGACGCTGCCACGGCGAATTGCCAGTCTAGGGACTCTATCGACGCTCCCACCCAATGCGCCGCTGAATCGATACTCTGCGCGCATTTATTTTCAAGAGGCCTCACTTCGATGATCAAACCGCTGTTGACCACGCTTCTTATCGCGATCGCGCTCGGCGCCCAGGCCGCCGATGCACCACCGCCCTATGGCCCAGCCATCGGTCTGGTTGATGCACGCAAGTGCGTGGCCGCGGCCCAGGCTTATGCCACCAAGAACCAATGGTTCATGGTCATGACCGTGGTCGATAGCGGCGGTCACGTGGTGTTGACCGAACGCATGGATAACGCCCAGTACGGCTCGGTCGCACCGGCACTCGATAAGGCCCGCACTGCTGCTGCCTTTCGCCGCCCCAGCAAAGTCTTCGAAGACCTCATCGCCCAAGGTGGTGCTGGCCTGCGCATCATGCGCCTCGACGCGGTGCTGCCGATCGATGGTGGCTTGCCGCTGGTGGTCAAGGGTGCCCTGGTCGGCGCGATAGGCATCTCGGGTGGCACCTCGGCCCAGGATGGTGAAGCGGCAGCGGCCTGTGTTGCCGCCTTGACACGCTGATTGTGGGTAGCCCCTCGCTCAGCAGCGCAGGCTCATGGCCATGAATGCCGCGGAGCGAAGCGCCCACGAGCGGCAACGCCTTGCTTACGACACCCTCGTCAGCCCGGAATTTGATATCGGCGTTTTTGCTGGCATCGCGCGCGTCGTGGCCCAGGGTCTGGCCTGTCGCGGTGCCGGTGTTGCGCGCCTGGTCGATGGTCAAACGCAGGTCGAAACCATCGGCCTGTGGCTGGCCGATGAGGTGCGCCCACTCTTTAAGTTTCCCGTCGCGGGCTCACCCTGTGAAGTGACACTTGCCCATGGTGACGCGACCACTTTGATCGAAAACGACCTCGCAGCGCGCTATCAGCTTGCCCAGGCGTTCGACGGGCCGCGACTGGAAAGCTATTACGGCGTGGTCTTGCGCGGTGGCGACGGTGTAGCCATCGGCATCTTGTACGCAATAGACGACCGCCCGCGTTGTCGCCATGTTGATGACGAAGCGTTGTTGAAGGTGGCTGCCGCGCGTGCAGGCGGCGAGCTGTCACGCGAGGTTGCTGACGAAAAGATCCGTGAAAGTGAGGCGCGCATGGGTTTTGCTCTGGACGCCGCCGCGCTCGGCATGTGGGAATGGGATCTGGAGCACAACAGCTGGGTTTACAACGATCGCTGGGCCGAGATGCGCGGTTATGTGCAGGGTGAAATTGCGCCGACCTTCCGTGATGCCCATCCCGACGATATCGAACGCTTCCGGCCACAAGTTGACGCACTCCTGGCCGGCGAACTCGACACCTACGAAATCGACTATCGCACCGGCCATCGCAACGGCGAATGGCGCTGGGTTAATTCGCGCACCAAGATCATGAAACGCGCTAGCGATGGCCGCCCGCTGCGCATCGTTGGCATACAGCGTGACATTCACGAACAACGGCAGGCCGACGAAGCCGCCCGTGCCAATCAGCAGTGGCTGCAATTGACTATCGATGCGGCGGATCTGGGGGTATGGGATTGGGATATCGCACACGACCAAATCACGTGGAGCCCCCGTTGCGCAAGTATGCTGGGTTATATGGCGGACGAAATGCCAAGCCGATCCGAGAGCTGGACGGCACTATTCCACCCCCAGGATCGGCTCGCCGCGATGCGGCATTTCATTGCTCATTTGAAGGTGGAAGTGTCGCACATGCGTATGGAGATCCGTGCGCAAGCCAAGGACGGTCGTTGGGTGTGGTTACTGATTAACGGGCGCGTCACCGAGCGCGATGGCAACGGCCGCGCGCTACGTGCGGTGGGCACCCATCAAGACGTCAGCCCGCTCAGAAACGCCGAACTGGCACTGCGTGAAAGCGATGCACGCCTGCGCACGGTGGTGGAGAACTCACCATTGGGCATGTTCTTGACGGATGCTGACGGTGCGATCGTGTATTCAAATCCGATGATCATTGCCATGGCCGGCGACGATGAACACCTGCCAGTCGGTGATGACTGGTTGCACTATGTGCACCCCGATGACCGCGTGTGGGTAGCACAACGTTGGCGCGCCTATGTCGGCGCACCGCAGGGCGTCTATGACGTGCACTGGCGCGCGATCATCGGCGCTGGACGCATGGCGGATGTCCGGGTCCGTGCCGCGGCCATCTGCGAACAGGGCCGCGTCCTCGGTTTTGCCGGTACGCTGGAAGACATCACCGAACAAAGGGCCGCAGAGCAGCGTGAACGGGCGCTGCAGAGGCAATTGCAAGAGACCCAGAAGCTGGACGCCATCGGCACCCTTACCGGCGGTGTCGCCCATGATTTTAATAACACCCTGGCTACCATTCTCGGCTATGCGAGCCTGGCGCACAGCCGCCCGAGTGCTGACAGCAAACTCAGTGCTTATCTGGAAACCATCGTGCAAGCCGCCGAACAGTCACGGGATCTGGTGCGTAAGCTGCTCGATTTCAGCCGTTCCGTGCCGACCGGTGACGTGGCAGCGCTCGATGCCGTGCCGCGCATTGTCGATGCAGCGCGCGTAATGCAGGCGGTTATCCCGGCGACGATACGGGTAGTGACGCGGATCGAACACCACAGCGTGCCGGTGAAGATCGATGGCACCGAGTTTCAGCAACTGCTGATGAATCTGATCTTGAACGCTCGTGATGCGATTGCCGGCCATGGCGAGATCAGCATTGCGCTGTCGCCTTTACGGCCGGTACAGGGTGTGTGCGCCGCATGTCACCACGAAGTAGCTGACGACTTTGTCGAACTCGCGATCAGCGACAGCGGCTGCGGCATAGACCCGGCAGGTTTATCGCGCATTTTCGAACCGTTTTATTCGACCAAAGAGCCAGGCAAGGGCACCGGTATGGGCTTGTCGGTACTGCACGGCATTGTGCATCGTGTGGGAGGCCACGTCCTGGTGGAGTCAACGCTCGGCCGTGGCACAACGATGCGCGTGCTGTTGCGTGCGGGCGTGCTGAAACCTACGGCGCACCCTGCGCCGACAGTCTCCGTGATTGATGCTTCACCTGCGCGCGCCCGACGGGCGCGGGTACTGGTGGTCGACGACGAAACCTCGCTCGTGGACTTCCTGTGTGAGTGGTTGGAGCTCGAAGGTTTCGAGGCTCAGCCATTCACCGATCCCGTCGCCGCGCGTGCCTGGGCCGCACGTGCCGATGCAC
>JANOXY010000497.1:0-7947 GCA_031418675.1 Pseudomonadota bacterium | reverse complement strand
CGGTGAGCGCGGTCATCTGACGGTGTCCATCGGCCTGATCCACGCCCGCGGGCTGGATAGCCTTGATACAGAAAGCTTGTTACGACGCGCTGATCGCGCGCTGTACGCCGCCAAGAGCAGCGGTCGCGACCGCATTGAAATCGACGATGAGGACCTACCGCCAACCCCGGAGCTCGCGGCCGCGTCGTAAGCCTCGCGGACACCAACCGGTGACCGCGGTTCTCAAATAATTCCGACTAAAAACTCGCGAACGCAAGTGTTGAACGCTGCCGGTGCTTCGATGTTGCTGAGATGCCCGGCGTTTTCCAATTCCAAGAGGCGAGCACCGGCGATATCCGCCGCCATTCTCCGCGCCACCGACGGTGGCGTGAGCTTGTCTTCCGCGCCGACGATGATCTGCACCGGTACCGTGATAACCGTGAGATCGGCCACCGGCTGGTACATGGTCATGGCTTCGATGGTCTTGATATAGGACTCTTTATGCAGCATCGAAATGCTTGCGACCAGCTCCTGCGTGACCGCTGGCGATGCGCTGCTCGACACCAGGCTGCGGGCGATAGCCGGCGCGATGTCGGCAGGCTCTTTGCCCTCCAGTAAGGGTTGGCGTCGCTCCCGCACAAAACGTTCCCGTCCTTCCTGGGTGAAGGAGGCATCGAAACCCGGGAAGGTGTCGGCCAGAATGAGACTCGCCACACGGTGCGGATGGCGCGCGTAAAAGTCGAGAATGATACGCCCACCCATCGACAGCCCACACAAATGGGCGCGCTCGACCTGCAAATGATCGAGCAGGCGCAATAAATCGACCGCGAAATCGGTGAAAGCGAGCGGCCCAGCATAATCCTCGCTATCGCCATAACCACGAGCGTCCCACGCCACGGTTTGGCACATGTCGGACAGTGCGCCGACCTGACGAGCCCAATTGCGCCGATTGCCACCGATGCCGTGTAGAAAGACCAGTGTCGGACCGCTCCCAGCCACGTCATAGGCCAGACGCGGCGCGCCAGGGACAAATGCGGTACTTGGTTCCTGACGCGCAGCGGTCATGCGTTGGCACCATCCCAAGGCAAAGCCATGGCCTGGCGATCGGCGGTTTCGACCTGCACTGGCGCCATCGCGAGGGTGGCAACAATGAACAAATCACCGCTACCCGCGTTGCAGATCTGATGGGTGACGCCGGCCGGGATAATGAGTGTCTCGTCTTCCTTGAAATGGTATTGCTCGCCGTTGTAGTGACACACCGCTTCGCCTTTCAGGCAGATGATCACTTCCTCGCAGTCGTGACGGTGCACGGGCGTGGTTGCGCCGGCAGCGATGGTCTGGCGCCAGACCTCGATGCTCTTCAGGCCGTCACGGCCGCCGGCCAGGGTCTGGTGCTCAAGACCGGGTAGATGGTGCTTTTTCATTGCTGAGTTGTGGTTGACGCGCATGGCTGTCCTCCGCTGGTTTCGGGATGGGTGACGAGCATTTGAATATACGAAAACGCGCTCGCCGTCGAGCGCTGCGCGATAACGAGGGAATTACGGCTAAAGACCGTGCGGCAATTGGTGGCTAGGCACGCGTTTCACGCGCCTTTGCCCATCAGCTCGGCACCACCCTCGTCGAGCGCAACACCATGGTAGCGGAGGAAGTCATCGCAAGCTTCAGGCCCCATGAATTTGCGCAGCAATGCGCTCTCGGTCTGCGTCAGATCGACCCACAACAGGCAATCGATGGAGTTGTTGAATTCCGGGTCAACATTAAAGCCGAGAATGCGGCCATTGAGCTTCAAGTATTGGCGCAAGAGCACCGGAATACCGACATCCTGTTCTTCCACGGCATTGAGCAGCGAAGCAATGATGCGCAAGTCGCTGACGTTGAGGTCAACCAGGTTAGTCGTGCGATCACCGCGCGGAAACGCCTGCCTGGGTTTCACCTGACTGGCGCGTTCGGGTTCCATGCGATTGCGCTGCAGGAAGCGCACGATCAGTTGCTGGGAGAGCGGATGGTAGTCGTTACTTATGCTGACGGGGCCAAACAATACGCGGTACTTGGGATTGCGCGCCACGTAGGCGCAGATCCCTTTCCACAACAACATCAGCGAGGAGTAATTGCGCTGGTACTCCGGTCGCACAAAGGAACGTCCAAGCTCAAGGGCCGAATGCAGCTCGGCTTCGAGCGGGCGATCAAGGCGGAACAAGGTGCGAACATAGAGACCTCGCGCGCCATAACGGGACAGAATGCGGTCGGCCTGGCCCAGACGGTAACCACCGATCACCGCATTCGCATTGCTATCCCACATGAACAAGTGCAGGTAATAGCTATCAAACAGATCCAAATCAACGCTGCGCCCGGTGCCCTCACCAACCTGCCGGAAGCTCACTTCGCGTAAGCGTCCAATCTCTTGCAACAGCCACGGGATCTGCTCGGCGCGAGCCACCCAGACCTGCAGATTGCCGCTGATCAGCAGTCGTTGATCTTCATCGAGATGGCTCAGCTCGCCGGCCAGGAGCGCGGGATCGATAGGCGCTGCGAGTTCTTCGTGGTGAACATTGACCGGTCGCATGCGGGTCAGACGCAAAGGCTTGTGATAAGCGGCACGCGCTTTGATAAGGTAGGTGCTGATCTGCAGATAAGGTGCGATGGTGTCGCGATCCTCCAGCAGGCTCAAGGTCTCGGCCTCGATTACGCGACCACATTTTACGTTGATGACCGTGCCTCGATGATTGAGCATCTCGCGTACTAGCAGCATGGTGCGTATACGTGGATGGATGAGTCCGCCGAGCTGGAATAGCGCACTGTTGCGGCCATCGATAAAGGCTGGCACCACCGGCGCGCCGGACTTCTGTACCAACCAGCCGATGCCAGCATCCCAGGGCGGGTCACTGATGACGCGCGTTTT
Source organism: Pseudomonadota bacterium (assembly GCA_031418675.1). Classification (GTDB taxonomy): domain Bacteria; phylum Pseudomonadota; class Gammaproteobacteria; genus JADJYF01. The sequence goes on along the minus strand of JANOXY010000497.1, from coordinate 5,069 downwards.
CAGGTTCAGACTCGAAACTTCGCCGCCGGGGAACATGAACAGCACGCCGCCCTTGCGCAACCAGGCCAGCGCCTGGCGTACCGCACTGAAATTGGACCGCACCGACGCGCGACCGCCGAAGGGGTCTACACCGATGAAAATCGGTGCCAGCTCGATAAAATTGTGGAGCAGGTAATTAGCCATCACGCGCAGGTCCGGTCGCTTGCGCATAAGCACCTCGACCATCGCCACGCCGTCCAGTCCACCGTGAGGGTGATTGGCGACCACAATGCAGGGGCCGGTGGCGGGAATATTATCCAGCGACCCATCGTCAACGCGCACTTCGACACCGAAACCGTCGAGCGTGCAGCGGGCGAAGGAGTGTGGATCGAGGTTTGGTGGGATCGCGTGATAGACCGCGTTCAGGCCCGTCAGTCCGAGGCTGCGATCGAGCAGACCGGTCAACGGTTTGCGCAGCGCGCCCAGTCGGGCCGGTAGATAAGGAGCGAACGTGAAACGGGGACGCTCGCGCGGATTTTGATTGACTATGGACATTGAGGGTGGGCTACTGCTCAACGACGTGCGGCAGAACTGCCGAACGTTGTTACACTACACGCGAAAATTTGTGACCACGACATGCCAAATGCTCCAACCGTTTGTAACTTACCGCGTACTCGGCCGGCGCACGCCGTCGGCGTGCGCCGCCATCATACCCAATGACACCCCTGTCGGGGTGGCTGACCGCGTCGGCGGTCCGCTAACCGGAACGCGACGGATCCGGTCATGCTGAGACACTGGAAACTCGAAGACATTGCATGGTCTTCGTTCGATGCCTCGGCCGTTGAGCCACGCTTGCTGGCCGCGGTGAAGACCGCCTCCGTGGTCGAAGCTAACAGCGCCGACTATGTCCGTTATCTGCAAAATGTTTTCCGCGATGACGCTGGCTTCAAAGACGAAGCGCTGCGCTGGGGTGACGAAGAGGCCCAGCATGGTGCGGCGCTCGGACGCTGGGCAGAGATGGCGGACCCCACGTTCAATTTTGCCGCCAGCCTTGCACGCTTTCGCGCCGGCTATCGCATTGCTGTTGATGCCAGTCAGTCGGTGCGTGGTTCGCAGGCCGGCGAGCTGCTGGCACGGTGCGTGGTGGAATCGGGCACCTGCTCTTACTACTCGGCGCTGCGCGATCAGTCGCGTGAGCCGGTGTTGCGCCAAATCTGTCACCGAATTGCCCAGGATGAAGCACGCCACTACCGTTTGTTTCATCGCTATCTTGCGCGTTACGCGCACGGTACGCCGATCGGGCCTTGGGCACGTATGCGTATCGCTTTTGCACGTGTTGCCGAGACCGATGACGACGAACTGGCCTACGCCTACCACAGTACCAATGAAGCCCAGGGCCCTGGCTCTGCCTATGACCGCCGGCGTTGTGCCGGCGCATACCAACGGCTCGCGATGTCGATGTACAGGCTGACTCACGTGCGCACCCTGGTCGGGATGATCGCTCTGGCATTAGGCATGGGTGGCAAAACGCGGCTGGTACGGGTAGTTGCCTGGTTAGGCTGGTGCCTGCTGCGATTGCGTTGGTCAGCCGGTCTCATTGGCCGCTAAGCGCTGGGCCGCCTGGTGGCGGCGCCAAATAAAAGGCACGGCGAGCTGGTCCAAAAATCCACTGGGCATGTGAGCGTCGATGCCGATGATGCCGACCTGTCGACCCGGCGGGTTGTAATAGGTACCAAGTAACATATCCCACAGCACGAGGTTTTCTCCGTAATTGCTGTTGCCGATGACGCCATCGCGAGCATGGTGCCAACGATGCAAGGTGGGCGTGTTGAACAGGTAGCTCAACCAGCCGCAATTCATTGCGACGTTGCAGTGGGTGAGGATGCCGATGTAGGCCGTGATCGCACTCACCCAGATAATGGCGTCCATGCTCATACCGCTCACCAGAAAAAACGGCAGGCTGGCGAGCACCGCAAGTAATGAATCGACAAAATGGAAGCGCCCGGTATTGACCAGCCAGAGCTTCAACACGCTGTGATGTACAGCGTGGAAGCGCCACAGGCTGGGCCACTCATGTTTGAGCCGATGCGCCCAATAAAGTCCTAACTCAGAGCCGACCAGACCACAGCCGACTTGTAGCAGTAGCGGCGCGTCGCTGAGAAAACCGCTGTTGCGATGGTCGAGCAGGCCGTTGCCGGCGAGCACGACGATCAAAAGCTGTACCAGGCCTTTGTTCAGCAGCGAATGGGCGAGATCCTGAAAGATTTGTCCGTCAGGCGCGCGCCATTCTTCGCGATAGGGCATGAAGCGTTCCAGCAAGAACAACCACAGCACTATCCACAGATAAGAAACATTGAATAACAGTGTGGCCTGGCCTCGGGCAAAACCTGCCGCCAGGATCGCACAGCAACTCATGAGCAATGCTGGCCAGGCCAAGCCGCGTGCGAGGTTCTGCAGAGGTGCGAGGTTTGTCACGCTGGACGACGGCTGAGCTGCGATGGGCGCTTAGTTGACCGTGCACGAATGGCGTATGGCGGTCGAGACCTTGTAATTATCGCTCGACTTGTCCCGCGCCAGACCACACAGCACCTCGGCTTTCACCGCATAGCGCGAATTGTTTTCCGCAATTAGGAAGGTGTAGCGGGGGCTACAGTTTGATGAGCACAACTCATAAAGGCGCCGACCGTCGTCTCCTCGACCTTGGGAAAACGCCGTGATCCACTCGTTCAACTCCTCGACGGAGCGAAAATCATGCTGATCGAAGGTCAGCGGTTGATTGGACGTCGCGGTTTCAAAGCTGCGGCACTCAGCGCGCTGCAAATCGCTGGCCAGGTAAACTACAGGGGCCACGCGGTACACGACCTCAGTTAGCTGCCCCGCTGCGCAGGCCCCACCACAAGCTTTATCCTTATGGTTACGATCGCCATCGAGTGCGCTGGTAAGCAAACGAGCCGCGACCGCCCGAATCGAAGTCGGGTCTTCGGCGAGATTCTTTATGATGCCAACCGAGCCTGTTTCCGTCGCGAGCGGCATTTCGTGCATGGCCGCTTCACAGGCAGCCGCGTCGTCTTCAATTGGTCCGGAGGACAAGCAGGCGAGCGGAAACCAAGCCATTACCAGTACCAAGCCACAACAAATTTTCATCATGATTTGTTCACCGCGACCGTCGCCGTGGGGGCACGCTGGTCAGGATAAATATGTTTAAAATCAATAGATAGCTCTCAGCTATTAATCTAAATAGCTACTAGCGGTCTGCGACGCCCTGCCGGGCTTCGCGTGGGTGGCATGGAACAGCTCGTGATGGCGGCGCATGGTGCATTGCACAAGTCCGAATGTAAAGCGGCAGCGAGTGTGTATGGCCGATACTGATTGGCGGCTGAACCATCAAGACCCTAAACACCGTGCACAGGCGCGAGCGGGCAGCACCTGCGTCGATTGACGTGCACGATTTGGGAACCTATAAGCCCTGTTCGACGATCAGTAACAAAACTATCGGTGACCCACGGCGGCTCATCGCAAACGAGGACGCGACTATATGAAACTTTTGAATTCCTTTGGACCAAATCCACGCATGGTGCGTATGTTCCTCGCCGAAAAAGGGATGAGCGTGAGCAGCGAAGATCTGGACCTGTTGGCGGGTGCCAATCGCCAGGCGCCCTACCTGGGCAAGAATCCGGGTGGTCAGATGCCTGCGCTGGAACTAGATGACGGCACAGTGATCGCCGAAACGGTCACGATTTGTGAGTACCTGGAAGAGCAGCAACCGATGCCCGCGCTGGTAGGCACGACGGCCGTAGAGCGTGCAATGTCTCGCATGTGGGTGCGGCGGGTTGAACTCAACATTACCGAGCACATGTATAACGGCTTCCGCTACGCCGAAGGTATCGAGATTTTCCGCAATCGGATGGTCTGCCTTCCAGAGGCCGCAGCAGGTTTGAAAGCTAAAGCACGGGCTGGTCGGGAGTGGCTCAATGAACTGCTGGTCGGTCATGATTTCATCGCCGGAAACAAAATCACCCTGGCGGATCTGGTGCTGTATTGCTGCATGGATTTCGCCAAAGACGTCGGCCAGTCCCTGGAGCCGGAGCTGAAGAACCTCGCCGCCTGGTTTGCGCGTATGGACGCGCGCCCCAGTGCAAAATCCAGTCTGCACGCCGCTGCGCCACAGTTGAAGATGGCTGGCTGAGTCCGCTTCGAGGGCAGCGGACGCGGTGTAAACAAGGGCGGCCCAGACCGCCCTTGTTTATCTCCAGCGCAGGTCCGTTACGTCCCAGCCTGGGTGTTTGTCAGGCGGCTTTGGTGGTGCTGTTGGCGAACGCCGGGGCACCGTCTGTTTCGCTGTCGAAGAGCGGACGATGGCCGAGCTTTTTCAGCGCCGGCATGACTTCTCGTGCGAACAGTTCCAGATTGCCACGGGCTACAGACTCCGCCATGCCGGCATAACTGAAGACGCCGGTGAAGCCACAACAGTCGGTCCGTGCGTGGATGTCCTCGATCTTTTCCAGGCACTGTTGCGGTGTGCCCCACACCTGCAAATTCATGAAAAACTCGGTAATCGCATCGATGCCCAAGCCGGCAATGGTGTCGGTCATGCGCTTGTAATACTCATAACCCTTGGTCTGTTCGAAATGGCTGCCGCCCATTTCGTAATGTTTGACCACCGAATGCCAATAGCCACCAATGTATTTACGCGCCATCTCTTCGGCCCGCCCGGCGTCCTTGTCACAAGCCACCCAGCCAGCGACATACGGGCGCGGTGGCGCAACGCCTTGTTCCTGTCGGAACACATCGGCGTATTCCTTGAGCTCTTTGGCGTGTTCCTCCCACGGTTTTTGCGGTATGACCAGGATGCCGAGCCCGAGGCGCGCCATGATCAGGGACGATTCGGGCGAGACCGCGGCGGCATAGGTGCGGTTCTTGAACGAGCGGAAGGGTTCGGGACGGATGCGCGCCTTAGGCTGCTTGATGAATTTGCCGTCGTATTCACAATAACCCTGTTCCAGGCCCTGCAGGATCGTTTCTGCGCTTTCAACGAAGCGCTCACGTGACTCACCCATGGGTACGCGGAAGCCTTCAAATTCCACCCGCCC
>JANOXY010000496.1:0-12734 GCA_031418675.1 Pseudomonadota bacterium | reverse complement strand
CTATTGGAGCGGTGAGACCCGTATGCGCTGTCTGCGTGAGGCGATCGGCAGCACGGTCCGACAGGCCTATTCGCACCACATCCAGCGGTTGATGGTGACTGGCAACTTCGCCCTGCTGGCGGGCGTCGCGCCGCGCGAAATCGAGCGTTGGTACCTGGCCGTGTACGCCGACGCCTTCGAATGGGTGGAGATGCCCAATACGCTCGGCATGGCGGTGTTCGCCGATGGTGGGCAGCTGGCATCCAAGCCCTACGCCGCTTCGGGCGCCTACATCAACCGCATGTCAGACTTCTGTAGCGGCTGCAGCTACGACGTTAAACGCAAGAGCGGTCCGGACGCCTGCCCTTTCAACTATCTCTATTGGGCCTTTCTGATCCGCCACAAGGACCGGCTGGCGGGCAATGTGCGGCTGGCGATGCCTTACCGCACACTCGCCGGGTGGCCGCAGGCGCGCCAGGACGCGATCCTCGCCGAGGCCGACGCGTTTTTCGCTCGGCTCGACGCCGGCGCACTCGAACAAGTCTGACCGCGGCGTGCTCGTTCCCCCGACAACGGCGTAAACAGGGCATGCAAATCCAGCCCATCGCGATAATCGGCGCCGGCCTCGCCGGCCTGGCCTGTGCCCGGCGTCTCCACGCGGCGGGTTTCAAGGTCGAGCTGTTCGACAAGGCCAGCCGCGTGGGTGGCCGCATGGCGAGCCGGCGGCTCAGCCTGCCCGACGGCACGACCCTGCTGCTCGATCACGGTGCCCAGCACTTCACCGCTCGCGCAGCGCAATTTCGCGCACTGTGTGCCACAGCGCTCGCGGCGGACGTGATCGTGCCGTGGAGCGGCGAGCTGCGTGACGAACGTGTCGCCGCGCAGGCCGCCGCCGCGCCGCAAGCTCGCTATCGTGGCCAGCCGGACATGAATGCGCTGCCGCGCTGGTTGGCGCAGGGGCTGTCCGTGCAATGCAATGCCACCGTCCAGGGACTGCGGCGCGACGCTGCTGGCTGGACGCTGGCGTTTGCGGAGCGCCCGGCGGTGGCCGGATACGCGGCGGTCGTGGTGGCCCTGCCGGCCGAGCAGACCGCCACGATGTTGGCCGAGGTCGCGCCGACACTGGCAGCCGAAGCCCGCGGCGCGCACACCACGCCGTGCTGGGCCGCACTGTTTGGCTTCGGGCGCGCCGCGCGCTGGCCCGCTTGGCAGGCGTTGCGGCCGGCGGAGGGTCACGCGCTGGGATGGCTAGCGCGCAGTCGCGACGGCCGCGGACTCATCGCGCACGCCACACCGGCCTGGTCGCGGGCACATCTGGAAGCACCGGCGGCCACCGTGCAGGCTGCGCTGCTCGCCGCGGTCGACGACGTTGCGCCCGGCCTCGGCGCGCCGGATGTCGCCACCGTGCACCGCTGGCGCTACGCGCTGGTCGAGCAGAGCGCCGCAAGCCCGTATGGTTTCGACCCAGTCTTGGCCCTCGGCACCTGCGGTGACTGGCGACTCGGTCCGCGGGTGGAGTTCGCCTGGGCGTCGGGTGATGCGCTCGGCGTTGCCTTGTGCGGTTGGCTGCAGGGTCAGGTGCACTCGTGAATGCCACCAAGTCAGACTGGCGTCGGTAACAAGTGGCGCTGGCCGCGGCAACAGATGAGTCAGGTGACAACTTCGAGCGCTATGACGCGCATCAGCGCTTGCGGAAGAAGATGGTGACTTCGCCGAAGCCGATGCCGAACTTCGAGAAGCCCGTCTTGTTGATCAGTGTCTTGTCGTCGATGAGCCACATCCAGTCGTCCATGTCGAGCCGGACTGAGCCGCCGTCGTCGCGTTTTGCGTCGAGCACGTATTGCCAGTGCAGCGTGTTGCCAGCCGCGACCCCCTGGGCATCGCCTATCACGTCGGCAGCCGTGCCGACGTAGCTGTCACCCGTCTTGCGAATCGTCCAGATGCGTGTCTCCTGCTCGCCGTCGGCGTAGGTGAAGCGCTCGTCGAGCGTACCCACGTCGCCCTGCCACGTGCCGGTGATCGCAACGACCATGCGCCTGGTGACCTTGCCGGAGCGGTCCTGAATCATGCCCCAGGCGTCGACCTGACCATCGAAATACGCCTTGAGGTCGAGCTTCGGTGCCTCGGCCGCGTAATCCTGCGGTGTCAGGTTGGTGCAGGAGACGACCAGCAGCACCGCGACTGTCATCAGCAATTTCCCGGTCATTTCATCGGCTCCTGGTTGGAATGGCGGCCGCTGGCCGGCGACATCGGCGGGTTTATCCAAGCCCGTGCGACGCGCGTTGCTATGCATACTGTCGTCGCGTGCGAGCCGCATGCAGGTCGGAATAGCTGTAAAGCCCTCGCCGTACACTCAGCCGGCCCCGCGAACCTTATTACGATCGCGCCGGCATCATGGCTCAATGCCGGGTTTGCGCAAATCGGCGCTCAGCGATAGCCCGCGTGGTGATGCCACTCGCTGCGGACAGCTGAAGACCACGCTCCGAATATTCGCCCGATCATGCTTGTTTTAGTCTCGCCACTAAGCTGGATTGGTCCGATGGCAGTAAAACGCGACTATGGAAACTTCTCACAAGCTGCTCGTCGCGTGCTGCTGCCCTTGCTGACAGACCTCCACTACAGCCAGTCCGAGGCTGACCTGTATTGCCGCGACCGCGGTCCGTGGTGGGAGGCTTTCCAGCTTTAGCAGAGCGCACACGGTGACGGAGGTTTCTGCATCAACATTGGTATCTGCGTGCCAGCGCTCGCTCGCCGTTGGTCCTTGTCTGCGGTTAAGCCCGGCTTACTGCTAGGGGCACGTTTGAGTGCGGGCGGAATCGATCACGGCGACGCTTGGCTGGCCGCTGCCAACAAGACCGATCTGCGCGAGAGCCTGTTGTGCCTGCCAGACTGGTTGTCGCGCGCCGAGCCATGGTTTGCCCGCTTCAATGACCTTGGTGCCATCGCTGCAGCTTACGCCGAGCGCGAGGCACTGACAGTGCCTGCCGAAGTTATGTGGACACACCAGGTCATGGCCGCCAACTACGGCTTTCTTCTAGCGGAGCTTGGGCCGCGTGCGGCTGCACTGGCCTCGTTGCAGGTTGCTGAACTAAAGATGGCCTTGCCTGTTTACTACGATCGCGAAGGTCAGATGCACCATGCAGCGCGCAAAGGCGCGCGGCAGATCCGCCCTGGCCATGACGATCTAAATCGGCTGGTCGACGTGCGTATCGCGCTCGCAGCGCTGCGCGCCTGAGGCGCCGCCCACCCGACGCGCGCAGCGATCAGATCAAATTCATAATTAAGTACGAGGACAGCCTGTCAACATCACCATCGTTCAAGTCCTGGATAGATGTCCCCAATCCATCTGGATTAATCGCGCCGCGCTATTCACGACGTCAGTCGGCCCGATAGTCGACGATGGGTCGCACCTGAAAGTCCTCGACCCAGATGCGTTCGCCACCCACCGCCAGCAGGTGCTGCACCTTGAACGCGACGACAACGGTGGTATCACGCTCACCTCCGTCGCCAGCCGAACACTTGTCTGCGTCGCGATCCTTTCCCGACCGTCACTCGCCACCGGCACCCGAGGCGTGGCACGCGGCCTACGCACGATCGAGTGCGGCGACGATTCTGTCGTGCAGCCCTGGCGTGATAGCGGGTCCAAAGACATGTTTGAGTGCGGCCCGATCGGCCTTTGCCAGCTGCCCCGCGCTGCACAGCTGCCCCGCACCATGGTGCACAACGAGCTCCCGTGCGGCGTTGTGGTAGGGATAGCCCTCGGGAATACTGCGCGTGACCTGTCCAGGTGCCAGCTCGTCCCAGGCCAGCTGGGCTTCGATATTGTCATAGGTGTGACTCTCGGCCTCGACTCGATCGTTCAGTCTGCGGGTATTACATCGTTCGGCAGTGTAGGTTGGCGCCGACTCGGGATTGAATCAGGGTAACAAGCGCGGGTGATCCGGCCGTCTTCCCACCAATCCTCACAGCGCCACCGCGTCCAGCGCCATAATGCCGTCCATTGGTGTAAGCAAGCTGCGCGCTTGATACGGTCCAGACCCGAGAGCGCGTCAACAACCGGGCGAAACAAGGCAAAGGCGCCCGGCTACCTCGATTCAATAATAGTGATCACGTACGCGGAGACTATCGCATGACTGACGTAGCGCCCCATGGCGGTCCACCACCTTGGATCAACCCGGCAATGCAGGCCCACATCCCCTGGCGCAAAGATGACATTGTCATCGCCGTGCCACCCAAGAGCGGCACAACCTGGACGATGAACATCGTTTATCAGTTACTCATGGGTGGGCGCACTGATTTCGCCGACATCTATGCGGAAGTGCCATGGATAGAATTTGTTTCACGTCCCGGTATGCCGGTCGAAGAATTATTAACACGCTTGGATCGACAGCCTCGCAATCGCCCGCGTGCATTCAAAACCCATTCCGCACCCCCGACACTGCCCTATCAAGCGCCCAGTACCGGCGTGCGTTACATCGTCGTCGCGCGCAATCCGGAAGAAGCCATCGTGTCGATGCGCCCGTTCATGGCCCAACATAGCGATGCACTACTCGCCGCCTGGGGTATTCCGCGCGCAGCCATCGAGTTCCCTGATTTTGATAGTTACTACCGGGGCTTTGTCGATGCCATGGGATTTCACTTTGGTCTGTTTGCGTTTCTCACAGCCTGGTGGCCATTGCGCCACGAAAGCAATGTGCTGTTTATTCATTTCAACGATATGAAACGTGACTTGGCTGCAAGTGTGGAACGCATCGCGAAGTTTCTCGGCATCGTGCCGACAGCCGCGCAATGGCCGAGCATACTTGAGTACACCTCGTTTGCGTGGATGAAACAGCACGATGTGAAATTTGATGGGTTAAGCGCCGAAATTCCGCCGATTAAACCGGGTGCGATGGTACGCAACGGCCGCGCAGGTTCTGCGCAAGAGGAAGGTGTCACCGCAGAATACGCGGCGCGCATACGGGCGGTTGGCGAAACTTTGTGTCAAGACGCCGCGGCCTTGCGTTGGTTTTATGCAGGTGGCGCGATTTAATCCAAATACCTTTTTGGTGCCGCGATTGCGGAACTAACAATTTGCCGAGGAGAAACACATGCCCGCCACAATCCAACAACACGTTGCGCTCCCGGCGGCGGCCAAGAAGCTATACAACATGTATCTGAGCCCGCGCGCGCATGGCGCTTTCACCGGTGCGCCGGTGGTCATCGGTCGCAAGCCAGGTGATGCGTTCAGCGCGTTTGGCGGCCAGATCTCCGGCACCATGGTCGCCACCGTGGCGGGTCGCATGATCGTGCAGCGCTGGCGCTCGGTGAACTTCGCAAAAAAAGATGCAGATTCGACCTTGATTCTGACCTTTACACCTATCAGCGATCACTCAGCACGTATTGATCTCGTGCACCTCGATGTCTCAGATAACGACATCGAAGGCGTGACCCGAGGCTGGCCGATGTTTTATTGGAAGCCCTGGCGTGAGTATCTGAAGCGCGCCGCGCGTGCTGGCTAAAAGCACGTGTTCCGGGACCCGATAAAAACGCAGGCGCTCAGTTCTTGGCGCGCCGCTGCAAACCGGCGCCGAGCTGTCTCGGCGCCAACATCCAGTGCTTGTCAGCCAACGTGCAGCATAAGCTTGCCCTGATGATCGCCGGTATAAAGCCTGCGCAGCGTCACGACTGCGTTTTCCAAACCTTCATGCATATCGACCCGGAATTTAAGCTTGCCCTCTTGCAGCCATTGTCCGAGCGCGCCGATCGCTTCCGGAAAGCGGCTCGCATAATCCAGCACAATGAAGCCGTGCACCGTCAAACGCTGCATCAGAATCATCGGATAGTTTTTGGGCCCCGGCACATCACCCACCGCGTTGTACTGTGAGATCAGGCCGCAGGTCGGGATCCGGCCATTTAAGTTCATCTGCTGCAGACAGGCATCGAGAATATCGCCGCCAACATTATCGAAGTAGATATCGATGCCCTTAGGGCAGGTGCGTTTGAGTGCGGCGGCCAGGTCCTCGGTTTTGTAGTTGATCGCCGCATCAAAGCCGAGCTCGTCAACTATCCATTTGCATTTGGCGTCGGAGCCCGCCAGCCCCACGGCACGACATCCTTTGATCTTGGCAATCTGTCCAACGATCGACCCGACTGCACCCGCAGCGGCCGATACCACCACCGTCTCGCCTGCCTTTGGTGTGCCGAGATCGAGCAGGCCAAAGTAGGCTGTGGGGCCCACCACCGCAAACAGGCCAAAGGCATCCGCCACAGGAATTGCACCGAGCGGACCCATTTTGTTCATAAGCCCAGGTGTTCCAATCTGATAGTCGGCCCAGCTGCCTAAACCGGCGACCTGATCACCAGCGGCAAAGTTCGCGTGTTTAGATTTGATCACTGTGCCACACACCACCCCGCGCATCGCGTCGCCCAGTGCGACCGGCGGCATGTATTGATCGACGTCGCTCATCCAGATGCGATTGGTGGGATCGAGTGACAGATAATTCATGCGAAACAGAAACTCGCCTTGCGCCGGCTCAGGGACCGATTCCTGCTCCAGACTCAATACATCGTCGCCGATCACACCGACTGGGCGTTTGCGCAGACGCCAGACTCGATTCACTTCACTCACGGGCATGCTCCTTATTGGGGGTCAGCGGCTACCGGACGGCACCGCGACCGTGAACATAACAGAAGCAGTGGCGGGGGAGCTTGGTCCACGTTGGACCAAGAGCATTGCACCCGGCGCCTAGTGAGTTCCAGCTGTTCAGTTATCATCATCTTGGGCGCGCTGCGCGCTGTGATGTGTTATGTCTTTCGTACTCGGCAGGAGCAGCCATGAGCACAGCCTTCAATTCAGACGTCAGTGCCACGGGCATGGAAGGGGGTATCGATACCCATCGCGTGCCGTGGCTCAGCTTGCCGCAGGCGCCAGGCCTGTTATTGAAGCCGCTGCGCGCCAGCAATGAATCGGGCATGTTCACCGTCATCGCGCGCATGGAGCGCGGCACGCAGCTGGCGCCGCTGGTCCACCTAGGTGCCATGGATCTGCTGGTATTGTCCGGTTCCATGACCTACCCCGCGGGGCCCCTGGCCAGCACCTTGCACGCGGGTGTGTGGGGCTACGTGCCGGCGAACACACGTATCGCGCGCCTGCACGCCGATGAGGACGTTGAATGTCTGCTCAACTGTTATGGGCCGGTGGCGTTTCTTGCCGACGACGAGCGCACGGTCAGAAGTATTCTGACCAGCATGGACATCATCGTTGCGGCGCATGCCCACGGTGTGACATTGGTGCCGAATACACTGGCCGAATGTCTGCAACCACGCGCCCTTAGCCGGCCGGCGACCGATGCCCAACTTGCCATCGCAGATCCTTCGCGTCGCGCCTTGTTGACTGTGGCCGCAGCGACCGCCGGTAATGGCAGTCGCGCCGTGCATCCGCATTTCATCGACACCCGCCAGGTGCCGTGGGCGGTCAATCCCAAGACCCCGGACTTTGGCATGAAAGTGCTGCGTGTCAGTGAAGAAACCGGCGTGACCTCGTTGATCGTGCGACACAACGGTGTGGCGGGCCCGCACTATCACCTGGGTGCGTCGGATTTTCTGATCCTGAACGGTCGGATTGTTTATCGCGCCGGACCACCGGAAGGTTATGGACCCGGGGTATGGTTTTTTGAGCCCGCCGGCGCGCGTCACGAGGCCACCCAGCGCATTGGTACGGAGGATCTGATCTACACCGCCAACGTTTATGGTCCTCTGCAGTTTGACCAAGGCCGCGGCACGCCCATAAGCGCGGTATTGTCGTGGGTGCAATACAAAAAAATGGCCGAAGCGTGTGGCACGCGTCTGGTGCGAAATACGTTTGCCGACGACCAATCGCTGCTGGCTTGGGCGCCGCTAGGCTGACGCGCGTTCAGCGCCCCTCAGGCAAAAAACCGGAAAGGGCCAGCATGGGGACCCACACTTGCGGTGGGGGTGACCAGACCATCGTGCGCCGTCCACCAATGGAGCTGAAAACCCGCGGGTTCGAGCCTATAACTCGCTTCGGCGGCCGCACGCAGATCGAGTGAGATCGGATGGGCGGTGCTCGGGCAGCTTGAAGCGATGGTGCCGGCAAAACGTGTCTGGATGGCACGATGCACGTGCCCGCATATCACCCGTTCCACCTTTAACCCGCGCGACATAGACAACCAAAGGCCGTAGTGCTGTGCAGCGGCGCGGGTCGGCACCACACCCCTTTCCAATGGGGAAAAGGCAACAGCCCTATCGCCAGTTACACTTCGATTAACCGCCACCCCAGAGGAGAATTGTTCGTGATCAAACGCCAGCAACGTATAGCCCTGCGTGACCTTGCCGAATTGCCCGCCGAGGATCGTGAAGCAGTCGAAAAGAACGCCATGAACGGCAAGCTTTTTAATATCTTCCGGGTGCTGGCCAATCACCCCAAGCTCGTCAAGCGCTGGACCCCCTTCGCCGGGCACATCCTCTCCAAGCAGACCTTGAGCTTTCGTGATCGCGAAATGCTGATCCTGCGCATCGGTTGGCTGAACCAGGCGGAGTACGAGTTTGCCCAGCACGAATTGATTGCGCTGCGCGGTGGGCTCACCGCGACTGAAATTGAACAGATCAAGGCCGGGCCCAGGGGCCAGTGGAATCAACACGAAGCGGCGCTGTTGCAGGCGGCCGATGATTTGTTTGAGAACTCGGTGGTGTCCGATAGCACCTGGGCCGAGCTGGCCAAGTCCTACTCAACCGAACAAATGATGGACGTGGTATTTACCATCGGCCAATACAACCTGGTGTCGTGGGCCTTGAACAGTTTTGGTGTGCCGCTCGATGACTTTCTACCCGGCGCTAAAAAACCGACGTGAAGTTGGCGTGGCGAGGTGGGTGTCACTAGGGCGGGGACGATGAACCTGTATCGCGAGTTTGATCATGTGGCACCGGTACTCGGTGCCGATGGCACACCCTTCGATTATTACGAACGCTTGCGTGATGAGGCGCTGGCCAGTGACAAGCCCATCGGCTGGAGTGAGCGCCACGGCGGTTTCTGGGTCGTGAGTGGCTGGCAGGCGGCCCGCGATGTTTACCTCGACCACAACAATATCTCCAGCCGTGTTGTCGCCCATCCGCAGTATCAGACGTCGACCGGCAACCGCATGATCCTCGCGGAAGAGGACGAGCCCGCCCATGGCTTGCACCGTCGTCTGGTCAATACACCGTTTTCGCCCGGCAACGCCGAAAAGATCGCTGCGCGGCGCCATTCATGAATTATTGCGCCGCCTGCCGATCTTCGCGCTCGATCCGGAACGTGCCACACGCTGGAAATGTGGGCCGGTCAGCGGCATGTGCGAAGTGCCGATGGTATTTCCCCAGGGTGGTGGACAGCCGGCTGGACGCCGATGCAAGCCTTGCGCAGTACGGCTTGATGGCGCCGCGCTGCAGGCCACACGCTGCTCGATTTGTGCCAATGGGGCGGTTATCTTTCTTCGCTCCTGAGCTGGTAATGGCCGCTGGCGCGCAGCTCAACCAGGGCCCGCAAGGCTTGTACAACTAAGCAGACGACGATGGGTCTTTTGCACACATACCAAGCGCTAGCCTGCGCGACGATTACAACGACAAAAACTAGAGAGAAAGGGGAACAACAACCATGAGGAAGTCTGCCTGGTCACTACTCGCAGCTGCGACGCTGGCGATCTGCGCGGCGCAAGCCGCCGAGACCGTCATTGACGATAAGTATTTGAGCGAAGACGGTGATGGCGCGAACTGGGCGGCCTATGGTCGCAACAGCAGTGAGCAGCGTTACAGCCCGCTCGATCAGATCAACGCCGGCAACGTTAAGGAACTGGGCATCGCGTGGGTGCTGGAGATGCCCGAAGAACGCTCGCTGATCGGCACACCGCTCGCGGTTGATGGGGTGTTGTATTTCACTGCGACCTACAGCCGCACCCATGCGGTGGATGCCCGCACCGGCAAGCAGTTGTGGGTATTTGATCCCAAGGTCATCGAACATGCCGGTGATCGTTTACGCATCATGTGGAATACCAATCGTGGGCCGGCCTTCTACAAAGGCAAGTTGATCATCTCCACCATCGATGGCCGTCTCATTGCGCTCGATGCCAAAACCGGCAAACCGCTGTGGGAAACCATGACCATCGATCCGCGTAAGTCCTATTACGTAACGGGCGCGCCCAAGGTCTTCCGCGACAAGGTCATCATCGGCAACGGTGGCACCGAACACGAAGCCGCGCGTGGTTATGTCACGGCCTATGACGTCAATACCGGCAAACAGGCCTGGCGTTTTTATATCGTGCCCGGTAACCCGGCCGATGGCTTCGAGAGCAAGGCCATGGAAATGGCGGCCAAAACCTGGACTGGTGACTGGTGGAAATTTGGCGGTGGTGGCAATACCTGGAACGGCATTACCTATGACCCGGCTTATAACCAGGTTTTGCTCGGCACCGGCAATGGCTCACCATGGAATCAGAAGATCCGCAGCCCCGGCGGTGGTGACAACCTGTTCCTGTGTTCCATCGTCGCCCTCGACGCCGACACCGGTGAATACAAGTGGCATTACCAGACCACACCGGGTGAAACCTGGGATTACAACTCCAACATGGACATCGTACTGGCCGACGTAAAACTCGGCGGGCAGACCATCAAGGCTTTGTTGCACGCGCCCAAGAATGGTTTCTTTTATGTCATCAATCGCTCCAACGGCGAGCTCTTGTCGGCGGAAAAATTCGGCAAGGTGACCTGGGCCTCCCACGTTGACTTAAAAACCGGGCGGCCGGTGGAGATCAAGGGTGCGCGTTACGAAGACGGTGAAGAAACCGTGTGGCCGAGCACCTTCGGTGTGCACAGCTGGCATCCGATGTCCTACAACCCCAACACTGGCCTGACCTATATCCCGACCATTGAGATGCCCGGTGTGTTCAAGGACAAGGGCATGGATATCGGCAAATGGGAGTCGCCGCATTTTCACATCGATCCCGGTGTTGAATTTGGTACCGACGACACGCCTGCGGACTACAGCGGCGCGTTCCTGGTGGCCTGGGATGCGGTCAAACAGAAAAAGGTCTGGCAACACAAACTGCCGCCCAACTGGAACCCCGGCACCATGACCACCAAGGGCAATCTGGTGATGCAGGGTCGTGCCGATGGTGAGTTTGTCGCCTATGACGCCACCAGTGGTGAGCAGCTATGGTCGAAGAATCTTGGCCTTGGTATTTCTTCGGCGCCTATTACCTATGCCGTCGACGGCAAACAATACGTCTCGCTGCTGGTGGGTTGGGGCGGTGGTGGTTTGATTGCGGGCTCTCTGGCTGCGCAGCATGGCTGGAAGTACAAGGTCCATCCGCGTCGTTTGTTCACCTTCGCTCTCGATGGCAAACAGCCGATGCCGGCCTCCCCACCTCGCACCTTTGCCCAGCCGCTTGATCCGGCAGACTTCAAGATCGACAGCGCAAAAGTTGAGCACGGCAAGACCCTCTACTCCCATAGCTGCATCCTGTGCCATGGCGGTGGTGTGGTGTCGGGCGGTTTTGCGCCGGACTTACGCGAGTCGCCGCTGGCTACCACCCACGCTGCGCTGAAGGGCGTGGTGGTGGAAGGTGCATTGCTCGCCAACGGCATGCCGCGCTTTCGTGATCTGACCGATGCCGATGTGGATGGCCTCATGCACTACATCCGCCAACAGGCTCGCGCTGCAGTGATGAGCGCAAAAAAATAACCCCAGCTGATAACACAGCTGACTAACCAACGAGGAAACACACCATGAAAATAGGATTTTTTGCGGTCGGCCCGGGCATCGCTGCCGATCCCGACGTCATCAAACTCATCGCCCGCACCAGCGAAGACTGCGGCTACCATTCGCTGTGGGCGCCTGAGCACATCGTGCTCATCGAAAAATACTCATCAACCTATCCTTACACCCAGAATGGCCGCATGCCGTTTTCGACCCTCGAAATCGATATCCTCGATCCCTTCCTGGCTTTGACCTTTGCCGCTGCGGTCACCAGCAAAATTCGTCTCGGCACCGGCATCTGCCTGGTGCCCGAACGACAGCCGCTGACCATGGCCAAAGAAGTTGCGAGTCTCGACAAGTTGTCGGGCGGACGCTTCGATTTTGGTGTGGGCATCGGCTGGCTGAAAGAAGAGTTTGATGCGCTGCAGGTGCCATGGCCGAAGCGCGCGGATCGCACACGGGACTATCTCGCCGCCATGAAGAAAGTGTGGACCGAAGGCGAAGCCAGCCACCAGGGTGAGTTTGTGCGCTTCGAGCCGGTACGTTCCTTTCCCAAGCCCGTGCAGAAGCCCTATCCGCCAATCATCTTCGGCGGCGAAAGCGAGCCGGCATTACGGCGCGTTGGTGAAGTGGGTGATGGCTGGTGGGGTGTGAACGTCACACCCGAAACCGCCAAGACCCACATGGCCAATATCAAACGCTACGCCGAAGCTGCCGGGCGCGACGCCAGCAAGCTGCACTATTCCGTGTCCCCCGGTATTGGCGTGCCGATCACCCTCGATGAAGTCAAACGTTTTGCCGACATCGGGGTGCACCAGGTGATCGTCGGTGCGTTCGCCGCCAGCGCCGCGGAGTACAAACAGGTCATCGAAAGCAACGCAAGCGCCTTGATCGCCAAGCTCTAGCGTTTTTTTGTAGGTCCGAATTTATTCGGTCGCTGTGCCGAGGATGGGCGCCGCGTCCGGATTAATTAGGGCCTACAGTTTGTGCGTAAACAAACCCCGCGTGCGAGTGAGCCACGCGAGCG